>JBILDK010000140.1:0-6928 GCA_044352625.1 Planctomycetota bacterium | reverse complement strand
GTCCTGTTCGTGGTGCCCGCGTCACCCCTGGCCACGCGCCTGGTCGCCAACCTGGGCAAGTCCTTCGTCAGCGAATCCTGGCGCGACTCCTTGCTGATCTCCTTCGATGCGGCCATGATCGCTGCGTGGAAGGCCGAGCCGGCAGCGCCGACCAGCGGTGGAGAACTCGGCCTGGTGCAGGTGGACCTGGCGCGTCTCGTGACCTTCCTGACGGCCATCCGCGAGTCCGATGCGCTCACGCCGATCCTCGAGCACCTGCCTCTGCCCCAAGCGCTGCTGGGACATTGCGGCCTTCACGGTGAACAGGTGGCCAAGGATCTCGGGATCCGTGGCGCCAAGGGGCCGGATCGGGATGGCATCCTCGCCCTGCTCGCCGCCCAGGGTCCGCAACGCCTGCTGCTCGGCCGCAGCCGCGAAGGCTGGCTGCGCTGCGAGCTGGAGGGTTCCGTGTTGCCCTGGCTGCTGCCGGCCATTGCACTGCGCTGGTTCGCCGACGAGGCGGAAAATCAGGAGGGTTGCGTCGATCTGCGCGCCACCATCGCCGAGCTGCAGGCGGCTGGGGCCGGGGCGTTTCCGGAAGACCTGCTGGTCGGTCTGCCCCAGGTCAGCGACGCGGATCTCGCCGCCGGGATCGCGGCGTGGAAACAGCTTGCGGGTGACGACTTTCCGCGCGGCAACCAGTCGCAGGAACCCAAGCTGGCCGATACCGGCCTGCCCACGCTGGCCGAGATGGATCCCCTGACACTGGCGGTCCACCAGGGCGTGGCCACCCGATCGGCCCTGCTGCCCGCGATTCCGGCGGGTGTGCTCGACCTGCTCCAGGGGGCCAAGGACCATCGCCTGGACCCGCTGATGCAGACCACCAGCCAACCGGCCACCCGCGATCTTGCGCGCACGGGTCGCCTGCTCGCGGTGTGCGGTGATGACCGTGGCCTGGACCTGTGCGACCAGGCCCGATCCTTGGGTGGCGTTCAGACCGCATTGCTTGATGGGCTGATTGGTCTCAGCATCGCTGCGCTGCGCGATGAGGCCTATCTTGCGGCCTCCATGCGCGGGATGCTGCCCGATGCACGCGCCACGGCGTGGCTGGCGGAGCCCTGGTCCCCTGGATTCGATACCGCATGGCGCGGTGAGCGGCTGCGTTTTTGTGGCTGGTTGGCGCAATCGTGGCTGGGCATGACCAAAGCCGGCCATCCGAACACGGCGATGGGCGAGGGCATGAATTTTTTGACTGCCCAAGCCGTGTTGACCCTGCGCATGCAACGCGCGTGGGCCGCGGCCGATGTGGCGGCGATGATGCGGCTGAGACGGTCATTGGAACGGGGCCAGAGGCCAGAGCTGCCCAACCACTCGTTCCGGTCCCTGGTTGCCGGCACGATGGTGCCCGCCTTCGGACTTATAGCCGGCAGCCTGCAATCGGGCGAGGTCCGTCATGGCTTGGCCCGACTTGGCGCGCGGGTGGTTCGTTTGAGCCGCAACGGTGGACCTCCGGCAGATGCTGCGGCGTTGAGCGCAGCGCTCGGTGGGCCGCTGGAGGTCGCCTGCGGCCCGGTGCGCCTGCCGGTGATCTACGAACGACGGGGCGAACGCGGTTTCCGACTCGCCCTGGACACCAGCGGCACCGTGCCCGAAGGCCTTCAAGAGCGCACCTGGACGAACTGGCAGAAGGCCAAGCCGCGTTCGGCAGAGACTCGACTCGCCTTTCCCGGATCACGGCCCGAACTGATCTGGGACGGCATGCAGCCAGCGGCGGAATCTCCCGCCAGCTTCTGATCAGCGTGCGGCGAGGTAGGCGCGCCAGCCGTCGTGGGCGCTGATGTCGGGGCCGGCGCCGGCGGGTTCGCAGAGGAAGCCTTTCACCAGCCGGCCGTCGTCGAGGGCCACGGTGCCGATGGCGAGGGGCGCGGTGACGGCGGCGGTGAGCTGGCCGAATCCGCTCATGGGCAGGCGCCAGAGTTCGCCGGGGAAGGCGCGGCCGTCGCTGGCCACGCGCACCAGGCCCGGTCGCAGCGGCTGCTCCACCCGGTGCATGCGGTAGGTCGGTGCGGTGCGGCAGTCCGCCAGCCACACGCCTCCCCAAGCGACGAGCTGGGGGTTGAGAGGTTGGCCCCGCAGGTGGGCGCCGAACACCGCCACGTCCACCGTTGTCGGAACGGCGGTGTCAGGTGGTGCGGCCTCGCCGAGGAATCCCGCGCCAATCCGCGCCAGCAGGCGGTCATGCCACGCGGGAGCGAACAGCGTGATGCCAGCGGGCAGGTGGGCTTCGCTGCTGCCCTGTGGTCCCGCTGATCCCGCCGGCAACGCCAGGGCGCAGGTGTCGAGCAGGTTGGCGAAATTGGTGAAGCGGCCAAGGCGGCTGTTGACGCCGAGCGGGTCGGCGGCCACCGCCGCCAGGGTGGGAAACTCGGGGACGGTGGGCATCAGCAGCGCGTCCATCGTGGCCCAGGCGCGGTCCGCCTGGCGGCGCAGCGCTGCCAGGGCGTAGGTGCCGCGCCATGTCGCCACCGCGTCATGCCGGCGCCCGGAGCGGATGATCTGCGCCACCACCGGATCCGCGTCCGGTGGTTCGCGATCGAGGAAATCCCCCACCGCCGCGGTGCGCTCGGCCACCCACGGCCCCTGATAGAGCAGCTCGGCAGCAGCGAGGAAGGGCGCCACATCCACCGCCACCAAGGTGTGGCCGAGGTCGCGCAGGCGCGTGGCGGCGGCGGTCCAGGCCGCCAGCAGACCCGGGGCGACGGCGCCAAGCTGGGCCGGATCCGGAACGCCGATGCGCAGGCTGCCGGTGGGCAGGACCAGGCCCGGATCAGGCCGGGCAAAGGCATCGTCCGGATCGAAACCGCCCGCCACGGTGGCGACCTTCCAGGCCTGTTCGACGGTGCAGGCAAAGACGCTGACGCAGTCGAGGGAGCGCACCGCCGGTACCACGCCGGTGGTGCTCAACCACCCGCGGGTGGGCTTGAGCCCCACCAAACCCTGGAAGGCCGCCGGTACGCGGCCTGATCCGGCGGTGTCGGTGCCCAGGGCAAACGGCACCAGGCCGGCAGACACCGCGCAGGCGCTGCCCGACGACGAGCCGCCGGGAATGCGCGTGGGATCCAGGGGGTTTCGCGGCGTGCCATGGGGCGAGCGGGTGCCCACCAGCCCGGTGGCGAACTGGTCGAGATTGGTCTTGGCGCAGGGTGCATAGCCGGCGGCGCGCAGGCGGGCCACCACCGGCGCGTCAGCGCTGGGCTGATAGGCGAACGAGGGGCAGCCAGCCGTCGTCGGCATGCCGGCCACATCGATATTGTCTTTGACCGCGAACGGGATGCCCGCGCCGACCTGTTCGGGCAGGTGGATGGCCAGGGCGGGATCGCCGTGGGCGCGGAAGGCGTCGAGGATGCTCATGGGGTGGCTTCCCAGCGGGCCCGTTCGGCGGCGAAGGCCGCCCGTTGGGTTTGGCGGAACGCGTCGATGTCAGCGGCGTTGGCCTGGAGGAAGGCCTGGTATTCAGACCAGCTGAAGGTTCCTGCTTCGATCCGCGGGCGGTAGGGACGGCGGCGCAGTTCCAGCAGTTCTTCGGCGGACACGGGAAAGAAGCGGATCACGTCGAAGCAGCGCAACACGCACGGATCCGCGCCCCAGGTGTCCCAGATCGGGACGGTGCGGCCGACGAACTGGTAGCCGCCGGGGCCCTCCATGCCGTAGATGCACATGTAAGCCCCGCCGATGCCCACCGCGTTCTGCGGCGTCCAGGTGCGCGCCGGGTTGTACTTGGTGGTCACCAGGCGGTGGCGCGGATCCAGCGGCGTGGCCACCGGCGCACCGAGGTACACGTCGCCCAGGCCAAGCACCAGGTACTCGGCAGCGAACACGATGCGCTGCACCGCCGCGATGTCGTCGAGGCCGTTGATGCGGCGGATGAATTCGAGATTCGACGGGCACCAGGGCGCGGTGGGATTCACCGAGCGCATGTAGATGTCGATGGCCTTGCGGGTCTGGGGATCGTCCCACGACAGCGGCAGCCACACGGTGCGGCGGGGGATGGCCACCGCATCGATGGCCGGCTGCTCGGCCAGCAGCCGCCGCACCAGCTCGGCCGCGCCAGCCACGGTCAACCGGGCGGGATCCACATGGAGCTGCAGCGAACGGATCCCCGGCGTGAGGTCGATGAGCCCCGGCACCGTGCGGGCCTGGAGCTGTTCCAGCAGGAGTTGCACGCGCAGGCGCAGACCGAGGTCCAGCTCGGGCGGGCCGACCTCCACCAGCAGGTAGTCGTCCCCCGCCCGGCGCAGCACCCAATCATCGTGGGTGGCCACCACCGCAGCCAACGCGGGATCGCGCCGGTGGAAGCGCACCGTGTCGCCGGGCCGCAATTGACCGAGTTTCCAGCGCTCGTCCGCTGTCACCACCGCCGGGCAGACGAACCCACCGCAGCTCGGACCATCGGGCCCCAGCAGGATCGGCATGTCGCCGGTGAAATCGATCGCCCCGATGGCGTAGGCGTTGTCGTGGATGTTGGACGGATGCAGGCCCGCCTCGCCGCCGTCGCGCCGGGCGAAGCGCGGGCGCGGTCCGATCAGGCGGATGCCGGTGCGGCTGCTGTTGTGGTGCACCTGATAGGCCTGGGCATAGAGCACCGCCATGTCGTCGCTGGTGAAAAAATCCGGCGCGGCGTGGGGACCCTCGTGAACCGCGATGGTCCAGGCCCGGGGATAGGCCGGCTGTTCGCGCCGGGGCAGCGGTGGGCAGCAGCGGGCCAGCTCCGCCGGCGGAGTGTCCTGAGCGAGCGGCACGAGGTCCCCTGCCGCCAGCGCCCGGCCGCCGTGGCCGCCGAATCCGCCCAGGTCGAACGTGGCCCGGCTGCCGAGGTGCTCGGGCACCGCGAGGCCGTGACGCACGGCCAGATAACCGCGACAGCCGGAGGGTCCTGGAGGACCGCACTCGATCACCCCGCCAGCCGACACCGCCACCGGCGTCCACAGGGGCAGCGGCCGGCCATCGAGCGTGGCGCTGCGCGGGGCCCCGGTGAGGCAGACGATGGCGGCGACATGGAAGCGCAGGCGCGGTCCCACCAGGGTCATTTCTAGGCCGGCGGCGCCCTCGGGATTGCCCACCAGACGGTTGGCGATGCGAAACGCGCGGTCATCGAAGGGCCCCGACGGCGGCACGCCCTCGGCCCAGCGGCCCAGGCGACCGGGCCAGTCCTGGACCGTGGTCAGCAGGCCGGGATGGAGGACCTCCACCGCGCACAGGGCGGTGGGCAGATCATCGAGATCGCGGCCGTCGCGCAGTCCCGCCAGGATCCGTGGGAGCGCTGCCCTCAGACGCGGGGCATCGGTGAGCGGGCCGCCGATGGCCAGGCTCGCCGCCTGTTCCGTGAGCTGGGTTAGCGCGCCGGCGCGGTCGCGGCCGGTGGCCACGAGGTTGGCCACCATGACGCCTGCGACCAACTCAGCACGCTCACCCAGCACCAGGGTCGTGGTGGCGCCGGACGGCAGGGTCAGCGCGGTGATGGTGCCGCGATAGGGCGCCACGGTGCGCACGGTGGCGGTCAGGGTCACGCCCGCCGCCGGCGCGGGCACGGCATCGACCGTCAGAACATCCACCACCACCAATCCGGCTTCACCCAAGACCGCCTCGATCACCACCGGGCCGGTCTCACCGCCAAAGGCAACCGTGCGAGCCAGGGCCGCGGTGGCCTCTGCGTCGAGCGCAGCGGGGACCTCGACCACCAGCGGGTGGCCGCGCCAGCGGGCGGTCTCGTCGGCCACCAGGCGCACCGCGCCGTCCACCACCCACGCCCGCAGGCGTCGGCCGGTCGGCAGCGGCGAGCCGAAGCGCAATGCGATCCCGGCGGCCTCTGCCCGGGGCTTCCACAGGCTGCGGCTCATGTGCCCAGGATCTCGATCAACACCGGGGTGGGATTCCAGCCGTTGCAGGGATTGTTGAGCTGCGGGCAGTTGGAGATCACCACCAGCACATCGCGGTCAGCGCGCAGCTCTACGAGTCGGCCGGGGCCCGAGACGCCATCGGCGAAGCTCAGGCCACCCTCCGGCGTCACCGGCACGTTCATGAAAAAATTGACGTTCGCCGCCAGATCGCGTTTGCCCAGGCCGTGGGGCGCCGCCACCAGCAGGAAGGTGTCGCGGCAGGCGTGCATGAAGCGTTTGTCCAGGGCATAGCGCACCTGATTGCTTTCGCACGAACAGGCGCCGCCCACCGTGTCGTGGCGGCCGCAGGTGTCCTCGACAATGGTCATCAAGGCCCCTCCCGACGTGCTGCGCAACACCGACCCGGTGGTCAGGTACAGGCAGCCGCCAGCGCGGATGGTGGTGGTGGCGTCATAGCGGTCGGCATGGTCGTGGGCATCATAGAACAACGTGTCCACCGCCTGGTTGCCTTCCAGATCGACCAGGCGCAGGTGCTGACCCTGGCGCACGATGCCGGTCCAGCCGTCGCCTGAGAGCACCGTCTCGCTGCGCAGGACGTTCATGGCAGCACCTCGGTCTTGGCGAAGGCCCGGCCGTTCTCGGGGCGTTTGGTGCGGCAGGGATCATCCGGCCCAGGCGGCGGGCCCGGGGCGATGGTCAGCTCCACCGCTGGCGGATCATAGACCGGCGCAGGATCCAACGGATGCGGGGTGTTGGAGAGCACCACCAGCACCGGCATTTCCGCGCGCAGCGTCACCGCCACCCCGGGGGCGTGGCCCGGGACAAAGCCCAGCGCGCCATCCTCGCCCACCACCACCTTGGTGAACAGGTTGACGTTGGCGTGCAGGTCGCGCAGCCCCAACCCGTGCTTGGCGAACTCGACCACGGCATTGTCGCGGGTGTTGCGGTGGCGGCGATTGCGCAGCGCCTGATAGGTGCCGACGCCGAAACGCGCGCGGGATTCCGCGGCATCCTGATGCCCGCTGAGGGTGTCGTGCCAGCCGCAGGTGTCC
>JBILDK010000139.1:0-6942 GCA_044352625.1 Planctomycetota bacterium | reverse complement strand
CGGCGGAATGCGTGCCGGGACGAAGTCGGTGGCGGCGCCCGCGATCAGCGCGTTGCCGGCATAGAGGTTGACGTGAAGCCCGGTGAGGGCCTCCTGGTCGGCGATGAACTCACGGCCGAGCAGCATTCGCAGGCACAGCGAACCGCGTGGCACCAGCTCCATCTGGAAGGTCTGGTTGTTGAGACTTTCCACCATGACCGGGGCGACGGTCTCCATCCACCACGACTCGCCGCGCAGATAGCAGCCCGAGCGCTGCTCCTTGGCCAAGCGCAGGGCAATGCCTGCTGGTGCCGGGCATGGCTTCCACTCGTCGGGCTGGGGATCCTTGCCGGTCGCCAGAGCCACGCCGATCACGTGCTGCTCGGCATCAATCAGGTACAGGCGAACCGACTCGCCCTCGACCACCGCGGCGGCGAGCAGGGCACCATCAGCCCCGTGGCAGGTGGCTTCGCTGGCACCGGCCGCGGCCATCGAACGACCCAGGCGCAGGGCCAGGGCCTGACGTTCCTGGACCACCATCGAGGCCATATCCGGCTTCCCGGCATTTTCCTGCAAAAAACTGGCCTTGCTGGTGAGCTCCTTGTCGCCGGCGATGCGTTGCACCGCACCTCGCAGCTCGCCGTCAAGGCTGGTGAAGCCCGCCTGGACCGTACGCCCGGCCAGGGCCAGGCGCTCATGGGCCTGGCGCGTGCCGAGCACCCACAAGGCGACACAGACCATGGCCATCACCAACACCAGGGCCATGGCGATGGTCAGCAGGTTCTGCAGCAGCAGCTTGGCGCGGATGGTCTCGAACATGGCCCCAGGTCCTCACTTCGCCTGGCGCGCGGCCTCGACCTCGGCCACCGGGCGCATGGTGTCGCTGGCGGGGATGACCAGAAGATCCTTGTAGAACGGGAAGGGGTAGCCGGCGCCCTCGGCCAACGTTCCCAGATAGACCGGGCAGGCGAGCTGGTTGTCAATGGCGCGGAAGGCCAGGCGGCCGCGGGTGGTGTCGATCTCGGCACTCTTGAGCGCGTCACGGATGGCGTCGGTCTCGATCGAGGCGGCCTTGTCCACACCCTGCTTCAGCGCCATCACCGCATCGTAATGCAGAATCACCCAGTCGCTGGGGAAGCGACCATTGCGTTTGGCCTGATAGGCCGTGATTAGGCGCTGCATCATCGGCTGATCAAGATGCGCGGCGAATACCGCGCGGGTCACCGCCAAGCTGCCCATGGGCAGGTTTTCCTTGGGCGTGTCCTGCAATGAGTTCACCGGGATCATGGCCCCGGGGCAGGGGAAGCGCTCAGTGAACTTGGTCGGCGTGGCCACACTGATGAAGCGCTTGAGATCGTCGGCAGAGAGTCCGTTGAAGATGAAGTCCGGCTTGGCCGCAGCCAGGGCCCCGAGGTGCGCGGGGTATTCGGTCTCACCCAGCTTGGGCCAGCGCTGCTCCGCCAACACCAGGTTCGGTGCCAGGGTCTTGAGACTGGCCACCACATTGCTCTGGAGGCTGCGCCCGAAGGGGTAGTCCGAGGCGATGGTGGCGTAGGTCTTCCAGCCCTTGTCCTTGGCCATGCTGGCCAGCGAGGTGGCGATGGCCTTGGCCAGCATGTAGGTGTTGGGCACCACTGAATAGACGTAGGGGCTCGGGTTGAGCTTGGTGATGTCCTCGGAGTTCGAATGACCGGCAATCATCAGCACCTTGGCCTCGGTGATCAGCGGCTTCACCGCCAGGGCGCAGCCACTGCTCCACACGCCGATCATGGCGCGGGGCTTTTCGGCAATCAGCGCCTTGGCCACGGTGACCGCCACATCGGCCTTGGCGGTGTCATCCTTGACCGATAGCACGATGGGATGCTTGCCGAGCAGACCGCCAGCGGCGTTGATCTCATCCACCGCGATCTGGATGCCCTCCAGGTCCTCCTTGCTGTCCACCGAACCGCCACCGGTCAGGCTGAGAATCACGCCCAAGCGGAACTCCTCGGCCTGGGCGGTGGCCCCCAGCGCCAGTGCGGACACGGTGAGGGTCAGGGCAGTCAAGCAGTGACAAAAGAAAGGCATGAGGGCTCCAGGATGGTGCAGGGCTCTCTCACTTTACCCTTCATTCTCACATCCTGTCAACCCTATTTCCTTACCGGGGTTCCGCGTCGACCGATTACGGCTGACGGAGCTTGCGCAGCCACTCGACCATGCGTGCGGTGGACATGGCTTGGTTCTGCGGCCGGTACATGAGGCGCACCGTGCGGGCCACATTGAGATCGCGGATCGGCCGGGTCTGAATGCCGTCATCGGCCACGCAGCCGTCGGGGATGATGCCCAGGCCCAGGCCGGCTTTCACCATGGCCTTGATCACTTCGACATTGGCCAAGCTCATAGCCGGCTGAAAAGTCAGTCCGTTCTTGGCGAAGGCTTGGTCGATCAGATTGCGGATGGTGAGACCCTTGTCGAAGGTCACAATGCGATGGGCGGCCAACTCCTTGACCGAGGTCGGGACCTTTTCCACCGGCATGGTCTTGGGGAAACACAGGACCAAGGGGTTCTGGTACAACCGCTCGCAGGTCAGCTTGGGGTGCTCAGTGGTGCCAATCGCCACATCGAGTTCGTCATCGAGCAGCATGGCCATGAGCTGCGGGCTCGACTGGCAGACCACCTGCACGTCGATGCGTGGGTTGCCCTCCACGAATTTGGCAAGCAGCGGTGGCAGCACATAGATTCCGATCGAGTCGGTCGTACCCAGGCGCACCCGGCCGCTGACTTCGCCCTGGCGACTCTTGACCTTGTCCGGCAGCGAGGCCAGGCCGGAGAGGATGTCGCGCGCACCGTCCGCCAGGATCTCGCCGGCCGGGGTCAGGCGCGCACCCTGGCTGGTGCGTTCCACGAGATGCACCCCAAGTTGACGTTCCAGCTCTTGGATCTGGCGGCTGATAGAAGGCTGGGTGAGCCCGCGCGCCCGCGCAGCGGCCGAGACCGAGCCATGCTCAGCGATGGCCAGCAGGCTGGAAAGGGCGTGGGGGGAAAGGTCGGGGATTGCCATAATGCATGGATCCTAGCAAAGGAGATTCAAAAAATCAATAGCCATATAATGAAGCAATTTTATTCACGAAGCTTCGAATTACTCAATATTTATTTGATAAAATTTAACCAGCCGGTCAATTAAGAATCGTTCAAACATCCTTTTTTATTCCGCCCCACATAGCGTCGTTCTATACCCAACCAACCCGCGCTTCCCTTTCCGTTCGATAACCACGCTCCGCACCATGTCCCGACCCCTGCCTGGAGCGCTCCTGGTCATCACTGGAGCCAGCGCCGGCATCGGCGCCGCCCTCGCCCGCCTCGCCCACGCCGCAGGTTGCCGCCTGGTGCTAGCGGCGCGCCGCGGCGAACGGTTGGCGGCGCTCAACCGAGAACTCGGCGGAGGGCACCTGACCGTGCCCTGCGATGTGGCCAAGCCCGCTGACTGCGTCCAGTTGATCGCGGCGGCCGCGAACCTCGGTCGCATCGACTGCGTGGTGTGCAACGCCGGCTATGGCTTGGCCCAGTCGATCGGCTCGACCACGGCTGAGGATTGGGACGCGATCTGGCGCACCAATGTGCTGGGCAGTGTCGACTGCATCCGCGCCGCGCTGCCGCTCCTGCTGGCACAGGATCCCGTCGCCGGCTGGCGCGGGCAGATCATGCTGGTGTCGTCCATTCTCGCGCGCCGAGCCCGGCCGCTCGGCGGGGCCTACAGCGCCACCAAGGCGGCCCAACTCTCGATCGCCGAGGCCCTGCGCCTGGAGCTACGCGACCAACGCATCGCGGTCACCAGCGTGCACCCCGTGGGTACCGACAGCGAGTTCATGGCGGCTGCGGCGCGGGTCGGGGTGGGCACGCCTTGGCCGGTCACCGCCCGCGAACCACGGCAACGTCCGGAGCACGTCGCCGCCTGCATGCTGCGCGCCATCGCCCGGCCCCGACCCGAGGTCTGGCCCCTGTGGTGGGCGCGTTACGTGGTGGGCCTGGGCTGCATGTTCCCGCGCCTGGCCGACGGGATCATGGCGCGCACCATCGCACAGTAACCCAAACGTCGCGGTTGATGGTTCATGGTTTCGAGCCACAGTTTTACAGCGTCGGTGACGTTCACCCGTTGGGCACGCGGAAACAACGCTGCAACTCACGGTACCGGAACAATGCATTGAATTTTTTACGGCTTCACCGCTGAAGACTGACGAGGGCGCTGGCGTCGACCTCGCCTGCGTGCTAACATAGCGATTCTACTCCGGGCCCAACTTTTAGCATACATAGGCCAGAGCAAACCTGCCATTTCTGAGACAGAACCATGGGCATCCCCTTGATGAAGGTTGAGCATTCTGCTGTTCGCGAGCAATCACCAGGCCTTAAGCGCCATGGTCTGACAGCTCTGGCAGGCGAATGCTCCTCTGCGGTTTTGATCATGAGCCTGCTGGCGCTCATGCTCTGCGCGTTGTTCCCCCCCTATGCGATCGCGGCGACCGCTCCGACCCAGGTGGCCAGGGTCGCCGGCTCGACCTCCGCCCCTTACGGTTATGTGGAATCTCTGCCCAGCGCGTATTACGACAACCCAACCACCTTATGCCCACTGGTCATCTTCTTGCATGGAGCCGGTGAGCAGGGCCCCGGTACGGACACCACGGCGCTGATGAACGCGATCGTCCAGAACAGCAGCCCTCATGCCCTGATCCAAGCTGGCGGCACCCTGGGCGCGCGCTTCAACAGCGAGAATGCGATTTGCCTCGGCCCGCAATCACCGGGATGGTGGGACAGCTCGACGCTCCACCGTTTTCTCACCTATGCCTATGCCACCTATCCCATGATCGACCGTGCTCGGGTGTACATGGTCGGTCCGAGCATGGGCGGTGGAGGGACCTGGGACTACATCTCCGCCCATGGCGAGGATGTGGCGGGAGTCATTCCCGGTTGCGGTGCGTCCTATCCAACCAACGGCATCAAGAGCGCTGGCGTCGCGATCTGGGCCTTTCATGCCTGGGATGATCCGGTCATCACGCGCCAGACCAGCATTGGCTGGTGCAACGAAGTTGCGCGCTGGATCGGCGGATTGGCCGCACCAACCGACCTGATGGCTGGATACCCGTACGGTGATGGCACGTCCACGGTAGCCGCAAACCATCAGACGGCCACGTTCAGCGCTGCTGGAGGCTGGGTGTGGACGCCAGGAACCAATGCGGCGACCTCCCCATCCCTCAAACTGACCATGTACACCACCGGTGGTCACGACGGTGGCTGGTCACCGGCTGTCACCAACAGTCAGGTATGGGATTGGTTGTTCGCCCAACGCCTGAACGCCGCGCCGACCATCTCCGCCATCGCCGACCAGTCGGTCGCTGCGGGCAGCTCGACGGTGGCCATCCCCTTCACCATTGGGGATTCCGCCACCGCCGCCACTGCGTTGACCGTGAGTGCGGCCACCGCCAACGCACACCTCATCCCGGTGAGCGGCCTGGTGTTCGGCGGTAGTGGTGCAAACCGCACGGTGGTGATCACCCCGGTAGCTGGAGTCGGAGGCGTGGGGAAGGTGATCATCCAGGTGTCCGATGGAGTCAGATCCGCGACGCGCTCCTTCGTCGTGACCGTGACCGGCGGCACCACCACCACCTTCACCATCGAAATCGACTGTGGGGCCGCCATCGCCACGGCCTCCGGCGATGGGCCGAGCGCAGCGCCGATCAACAACCTCACCAACTATCTGATCGGCTCTGAGGCCTCAGCGCTCGCCACCACCGGCACCGCCACCGGCATCGGCATTGCCGTGAGCGACGGCTTCGCGGGCATCGTCAGCACCGGTCTTGCGGTTGCCGACCATTTTCCCGCAACGGCTCAAGCCGACGTTTTTCTGACCCAGGCCAGTGGCGACAATGTTGGGGCGATCACCCTCAGCAACTTGAATCCGCTCGCAACCTATGACCTCGACCTCTTCGCCTCCCACACCGTGGCCGATAACCGCACCGCAACCGACAACCGCACCTCGATCTACACGGTCAATGGCCTCGTCAGGATGCTCAACGCCGCCAACAACACCGGCACGCTGGCATCCTTTAGTGCCCTCACTCCGGTTGGCACAACCTTGACCCTGTCGGTTGCCGCCGCCGCGGGTTCGGACTACGGCTATCTTGGTGCGCTCCGCCTCGTGCAGCGGCCGCTGGCTGCGGCGAACCAGGCTCCGACGGTGAGCAATGCGATCGGAGCGATCTCGCTGGAACTGGGAACGACCCTCACCGTCGTCGTCCCGGTCACTACCTTTGCAGATGCCGAGGGCGATCCGCTGAGCTACACGGCCAGTGGGATGCCTGACGGGGTCACCTTTGATCCTAACACCAGGACCTTCGCCGGGACCGTGAACGCTGCTGGCAGCAACACCATCACGCTCACCGCACATGATGGCCGGGGCGGGTCAGTGAGCACTCAACTCATCCTGACCGTGACCAGCGCGGCCATGCCCGTGCCACCCTCACCGACGCCGATCTTTTTTCTCGCCGGCGAGAAGGACTCATCAGGCCCCTGTGGGATGGGCTTGGGTTTCGTATGGTTGCTGGGTTTGCTGACATGTCTGTGGAACGTAAGCCGTAAGCCACCAGAACGAGCCCGCACGACCAAACTGCCATAGGCATTGCGACAGGGACGGTCCTTGCGGGCCGCGTCCCGCGCTGATCCGTGCGAGCAGCAACCGCTACGGCTCTTACGTCTACCCAGGGCTCTGATCGGCTTGGCCGTTTGCTCGCATGCTGCGCAACGTGACCGATGGCACAATCCATAGCTATCTTGAACCCGCCTGTCGCAGCTGGCCCGAGTGAAAACGGCATAAACCTATGGCATGCTGCCAGGTCCGCTCTCGCCTGCCGTTCACCCGTTGGGTGAAGGTCATTCTCCTGCCGATGTGACGCCGCCGGAGGTCGTGGTGGTCAGTACGCCGAAGGGCCCGGT
>JBILDK010000138.1:0-6967 GCA_044352625.1 Planctomycetota bacterium | reverse complement strand
CAACGGGTGGCGCGCAACATGGATTTCTTTCCCGCAGCAGCCTTGGGCAGCAAGGGCACCGTGCTGCTCGCCTTGTCCGCCACAGGCGCACACCGTGTGGTCAGCGTCGGCTGGCCGGGGACGGTGGGCGTGGTCAGTGGCATGAACGATGCTGGACTCACGGCCAATATCCTGCTCAACCACGGTGGCAGCGAGCATCGCGGTGGCGAACCGATCCTGCTGCGCATCCGCACCCTGCTCGAAACCGCTGCCACCGTGGATGAGGCTGTCGCGCTCTTCGCCGCCAGCCCGGTAGCCTCGGGTCACTACGTCCTGCTTGCCGACGGCACCACCAGCGCGGTGGTATGGCAGACGGAGCAGGGCGTGCAGCGCGACGATGCGCGTGACGGCTGGCTGTCCTGCTCCAACGGCGCCCGCACGGCGGGCCTCGCGGTGGATGAGCGCGGCCGCACCCTGCGCGAATTCATCAGCGGTACCCCGGACGACGCGTGGATGCGTCGCTGCCTCAGCGCCACCTATCTCAAGGGCATCAATGCCCAGGCCATGGTCTTCACTCCCGCGACCCGTTCCCTTGACCTCGCGCTGGGCAGCGGCACTCAGCCTGCCGCGCTGCAAGCCTGGCGTCGCCTGGATCTCACCGGCTTGCTCGCCGGCGGCGAACCGGCTGCGGTGACGGTCGCCGACCTGCCCAGGGTCGAGCCGCTGGGGCACTTCCTGGATTGGCGGGGGAGAACCGGGAAAAATCACTAAGGAATCAGCCGCCGATCGCGGCCATCACCCCGGCCCGCGCGAAACGCTCCGGCGGGGCCTTGGCCGCCACCGCGCGGCGGATGACCGTATCCAGCCCGGCGAGGTCCGCGGAGCGCAGCGGGGTCAGCAGATCGGCTCCACGTTCGTCAAACAGGCAGGTGTGCAGACGCCCTTGGCTGGTGAGGCGGATGCGATCGCAGGTGGCGCAGAACGGATCGCTCACCGTGGTGATGAAACCGACCGTGGCGTGCACGGGATCGATCCCGTCCACGGTCCACACCCGGCTGGTGGGCTCGTCGCGTTCGACCGCCTCGCTGAGCTGGATCCCATCCAGGCGCAGGCGTTCGAGCAGCGCCCCGGCGGACACGTGACGCTCGGTCCAGTCGCGGTGCGCCTCGCCGATGTCCATCAGTTCGATGAAGCGCAGATGCACGCCCTCGGCCAAGGCTAAGCGGACGAGGGCCGCGGGATCGGTGTCGGTGGTCGCCACCGCATTGATTTTGAGGGGGGCGAAGCCCAGTCGTTTCGCGGCGCGGAGCGACGCCAGCACTGCTGGAAAGCGGTCGTGGCGCGTGGCGCGCAGAAATCCCTCAGCCTCGGCGGCATCGAGGCTGATATTGAGTCGGCTCAGTCCGGCGGACTGCAACTCGGGCAGCAGCCGTTCCAGCACCACACCATTGCTGGTCAGGCCCACCGTGGGCACCAGCCAGGCGGCGGTGCGCACATGCTGGGCCAGGGTAGGGCAGAGGGTCGGTTCGCCGCCGGTTAGGCGGATCTTGTGCACCGGCACGGCGGCGCAGACCGCACCCATGAGCCGGTCCAGCTCATCAGCAGTGGCCCGGGAGGGCGCAAAGCGCGCATCCGCAGGCAGGCAATACGTGCAACGCAGGTTGCAGCGGTCGGTGAGCGACACGCGGAGATACATCGGGTCCTTTCCTCGGCCTGCACGCGGCAGGCGTCACGGGAGGCCAGCCCGTTTCCAGGCTGGCCCCGTCCGCAGCACCATGGCCTCTGAGGGTGGTAGGCGCGGCGGATCGGATCACGGGCGGGGGGCGGGCGGGTGGTGGACGGTCCTTTCCTCGACGGAGGCAGTCAAGAACAGCGACGGGCGGCCGGCTTGATCTAGGTCAACCGCGGAACTCAGGCGGATGGTGGACCAGGAGCCCGGGGCGCAATCCGCGGTTCAATGGGCTGTGGCACGTCAGCTAGGGCCTCGACATCTGCCCAGAACCCTCGCTGCGGGCCTGCACCGCCTGGGCCTTCACCAGCACCAGGATGGGATCGCCAACGCACAGGCCGAGCTGCCGTACCGCGCGGATGGCGACCTCGGCCAGCACCGGTCGGAGTGCGCCGATATCGACACCGACGATGCAGCGGGCAGGCGATTCGGTGATGAAGCGGACGGTTCCGGTGAAGCGGTTGCTCAGCGACAGGAACTCGGGCAGCGGTGGCCGGGCGAGGACCAGATCGTCGGGCCGCAGCAGCACCTCGACCGGGCCGGTTGGCGGCAATCCCTCCGTTGGACAGGCGATGCGGGTGGCACCGTCGCCATCGAGCACGATGCTGGCCAGGCCGTCGCATTGTCCGTCGCGCCGGCCTGGCAACACGCAGACCAGGCCGGCATCGTGCAGCAGGTTCAGGTGTTCGGGATTCTGCGCCAGGCTGGTCACATCGCCGCGCGCAGCGAGTTCGCCGTCGCGTAATAGGATCAGATCGTCGGCCACGCTGAGCAGTTCATCAAGATCGTGACTGACCATGAGCAGTGGGATGCGGAAGTGCTCACGGATGCGGCGCAGATACGGGAGGATCTGCCGGGTGAGGCGGCGATCGAGGCTGGCCAGCGGTTCATCGAGCAGGAGCAGCCGCGGTTCCGCGAGCAGGGCGCGGCCCAGGGCGATGCGTTGCCGCTGCCCACCGGAACAATGCTCGGGCCGGCGATCGAGCAGATCGGCGATGTCGAGGACAGCGAGGACTTCATCCCAACGAGCAGACCCGGGCGCGGGCCTGCTGTAGCGCAGGTTGGCGGCCACCGTGAGGTGCGGAAACAGGCGATGGTCCTGAAACACCACGCCGATACGGCGATGATGGGTCGGCGGCACGAGGCCGGCGGCGGTGTCCACCAGCACCTCGCCGTCGATCACCAGACGGAGTTCCTCGACCGGCAGCAATCCCGCCACGGCATGCAGCAAGCTGCTCTTGCCCGAACCCGAGGGGCCGAAAACCCCGGTGGCCGGGGCCGTGAACTGGGCCGCCAACGCGAGGCGGAAGGAGCCCCGCCGCAGACACACGCGCAGGTCAATCATCCTAAACGTCGCAATGAAATGTGGACTTCAGGCGGGTTCAACAGGATAGGGGGGATGGGAAGGATGGAATACCCCCGACACATCCGCGGTTTCATCCTCCCCATCCTGTTCCTTTCTTCGGACTCGCCCCGCGGGTGAGCGAATGCGCTGTTTCGGATCATGTCGCCGCCTCGCGCGTGCGCTGCGGCCGGACGCTGCGATTGACCACCCACAACAGGGACATGCCGATGGCGGTGAGGATCAGCGCCAGGCCAGCTGCCTGGCCATCACGACCGGCCAGCAGGTGGTCGTAGATCGCCAGGGAGGCGGTGCGCGTGCTGCCGGGGATGTTGCCGGCGATCATCAGGGTCACCCCGAAATCGCCCAGGGCCTTGGCGAAGCCCAGCATGCAACCGCCCGCGATGCCGCGGCGGGCCAGGGGTAGCAGGATGGTGAACAGGCGTCGCCAGGGGCTCGCCCCAAGGGTCGCCGCGGCGTCGAGCAGTCCCGGATCGACCTCCTCGACCGCGCTGCGGGTGGCCTTGACGATGAAGGGCAGCGCGGCCAGCGCCGCCGCAAAAATGCAACCGGACACGGAGAACACCAACGGCCCGCCGGTGAGTGATTCCCAAGCGCGACCCAGCGGACTGCTGCGGCCAAGGGCCACCAGAACGTAGTAACCCAGCACCGTCGGAGGCAGGATGAGTGGCGCAGTCACCGCCACCTCAAGCACATCGCGGCCACGCCAACGCCCCAGGGCGAGCAGGAGTCCGAGCGCGATGCCGACGAACATCGCCAAGCCAAGTCCGGCGCTGGCGACCAGCAGCGACAGGCGTAATGGTTCCCAGTCCATGGCTCAGCGACTTGTGCCGTCCAACGTCGCTGGATCGAGGCTTTCGCCCGGCAGGACGAAACCGTAACGACGCATGATGGCGCGACCTTCGGCGCCGGTGACGGTGGCGACAAAGGCCCGCGCCGCCGCCGGGTCTGCGGCCCGACTGGTGATCGCGAGGCCCTGGTCGAGGGGTTGGTGCAGGGCGTCATCGAGCAGCGTCCACGTTCCGCCCGGAGTCGCGAGAGCGAGGCTGAGGGCCACGATCCCGACCTCGGCATTGCCGCTCTGCACATAGTGCAGGGTCTGAGAAACGTTCTCCCCGAAAACCAGGCGCGCGCGCACGCCCTCCCACATCCCGACCGTGTGCAGCGCCTGCTGCCCGGCCAGGCCATAGGGCGCGTGATCAGGATTGGCCAGGGCGATCCGTTTGAAGCGGGCGTCGGCCAGATCGGCAAGTCCGCTTGGCGGGACCACCGTGCCCGCCTTGCTCCACAGCACGATGCGGCCCCGGGCATACAGCACCTTGCTGTCGGCGACGGCCTGCTGCTGAGCGATAAGCGCGTCAATGAAACCGACGTTAGCCGAAAAGAACACATCGAAGGGCGCCCCCGCGGCGATCTGCTTGGCGAGCAGGCCCGAGGATCCGAACGTCACCGTGACCTTCTGCGCAGCGGTCTGCGCGTGCAGGGCCATGAGATCCTCCATCGCCTTGGTGAGGTCAGCTGCGGCGGCGACGCGCACCGGCGCCGCCTCGACCGCCGCCAGGCTGGCTGAACAGGCCAGCATCAGGACGACGAGGCTACGGATCATGGTCATGGGAATCCCTCGTCGACTGGGCGACCGGCATTGACCGGCAGCATGGAGTCGGCGCTGACCCGAGCAACGTTGCCGCCTGTAGCAGCGCCTCGGCACGGTTGACAATGCGCGGTGCTATATATCGTATAAAAACGATGAGTGAGCCATCCTGTCCCCCCGGCGCCTGCATCCCCCGGCGCGAGCCTTTGCCGCTCGATGACGACGAGCAGGAACTGGCCGATCTGGCCAAGGCCCTCGGCCATCCGGCGCGGGTGCGCATCCTCAAGATCCTGGTCGAGCGCAACGCCTGCATATGTGGCGATATCGTTGAGGAAATACCCTTGGCGCAATCCACGGTCTCGCAACATCTCAAGCAGCTTTTGGATGCCGGCCTGATCCAGGGCGAGATCGACGGGCCGCGGGTGTGCTACTGCGTGAATCCGGCCCGCCTCAAACGTCTCAAGGTGCTCATCGCGAGCTTGTGAAGCGCCCTTTTTCTTGTCCTCATAAATCGTTTATCGACGAATACCGCTATGATTGACCAGCAACCTCGGCTCTCCTTCCTCGACCGCTACCTGACGTTGTGGATCTTCCTCGCCATGGGCCTTGGCCTGGGGCTGGGCCAGGTCGTGCCGCAGCTTGGCCAAGGCATCAACAACCTGGCGGTCGGCACCACCTCGATCCCCATCGCCCTCGGCTTGATCCTGATGATGTACCCGCCTCTGGCCAAGGTGCGCTATGAAGAGCTGCGCCGGGTCTTCACCGACGGGAAGGTGCTGGCCCTGTCCCTGGTCCAGAACTGGGTGATCGGGCCGGTGCTGATGTTCGCCTTGGCGCTGCTCTTCCTGTCCGACAGGCCCGAGTTCATGCAAGGCCTCATCCTGGTCGGTCTCGCGCGCTGCATCGCCATGGTCATCGTGTGGAACGACTTGGCCAAGGGCGACAGCGAGTACTGCGCCGGCCTGGTCGCATTTAACGCGATTTTCCAGGTGTTGTTTTTCGCCGCCTACGCCTGGTTCTTCCTGCTGGTTGCGCCGGGCTGGTTCGGCGTCCAAGGCGTGGCGGTGAACGTCACCATGGCCGATATCGCCCTGTCGGTGTTCATCTATTTGGGCGTCCCGTTTCTGGCCGGCATGGTCACCCGCTTCGTTCTGGTGAAAGCCAAGGGCAAGGCGTGGTATCATGAGCGCTTCATTCCTGCGATCAGCCCCATCACGCTCGTCGCACTGCTCTTCACCATCGTGGTGATGTTCTCGCTCCAGGGCGACCAGATCCTCGCCAAGCCGCTGGATGTCGTACGCATCGCCGTGCCGCTGCTGCTGTACTTTGGCAGCATGTTCCTGGCTTCGTTCTGGATGGCGCACAAGGCCGGGGCCAGCTACCCGGTCAGCGCCACCCTGTCCTTCACCGCGGCCGGCAATAATTTCGAATTGGCCATCGCCGTCGCCCTGGCGACCTTCGGCCTGACCCACGGCGCCGCCTTCGCCGCCGTGATCGGACCCTTGGCCGAGGTGCCAGCGCTGATCGCCCTGGTCAGCGTGGCCTTCTGGCTCAAGCGCCGTTGGTGGCCCGCCGAACCCGCCAGCATCGCCACCATCGCACCCTGTCCCGCCTGTGATCAACCTCAAGGAAAGCTCCCATGACGCAGAAGATCCTGTTCCTGTGTACCGGAAACTCGTGCCGCTCCCAGATGGGCGAGGCGTGGTGCCGGGCGATGAAATCCGATCGTTACGTGTGCTATTCGGCCGGCACCATCGCCAAGGGACTCAATCCGAAAATGGTCCAGGTCATGAAGGAGGTGGGCATCGATCCGACCATCCATCAGACCTCGAAGACCTTAAAAAGTGTGCTCGACGCCGGCGTGCAACTCGACCTGGTCATCACCGTCTGCGGTCACGCCCACGAGACCTGCCCGATTTTCCCAAGTGGGACAACCACAGTGGTGCACGTCGGCTTCGAAGACCCGCCCGAGTTGGAAAAGACCGCCGCGAGTCCTGAGGAAGCGCTCAACCACTACCGCCGCGTGCGCGATCAGATCCGCGACTTTGTCGCCAACCTTCCCGGGAGCCTGCCATGAACGATATCCGCACCACCGTCCGCGAGGAGTACGGCGCCATGGCCCGCGCCGGTTCCTCGTGCTGCGGCCCCTCGACCAATGGCTGCTGCGCCCCGGCGGCAGATCCCAATGCCCTGGCTGAAGCTATTGGCTACGACGCTGGCGAACTCGCCCGCATCCTGCCGGACGGCGCCAACCTCGGCCTGTCCTGCGGCAATCCCGGCGCCATCGCCGCGCTCAAGGCCGGAG
>JBILDK010000137.1:0-6975 GCA_044352625.1 Planctomycetota bacterium | reverse complement strand
CCGACTACGCCAACGCCATCACGTAGTCGAGGCGCAACTGCTTGAGCTGAATGATGACCCCGGGATTGGCACCACGCACCGTGAAGGATGCCGGGCGGCTGCATTGGAGAAGTTGGAGCTGCCAGGCGATGACCACCGAGGTGAGGTGCGGGATCGCGGCCAGATCCACCATCACTGCGGCCGGTGCAAGGCCCGTCATCCAGGCATGGGCCATGGTCGAAGCCAGAAGCGGGTGGGTGGCAGCGCTGGCCACCGGGGTCACCACCACGGTGCCGTCGTCAAGCAGGTCAACATGGCACGGAGGGTCGGCGACCAGGTCCTGGTGGTCGGTCGGGGCGCTGACATGGTACTGGTCCGCCACCCCCATTAAACAGAGGGCGACCGCGGCCGCGTCACTGAGGCCGGACAATTGCCAAGCGGCGCTGGGGGCAACCCGCTCGCTGCCAAGAAACGACGTCGGGATGCGCTGAGCCTTGGCGCAGGCTATGACCAAGCGTTCACCTCCCGCCTGCCGGGCGGCGGTGACCTGGGTTAGAAACTCGGCCTGGGCACGGGTTAGCCGTCCGGAGTCGCTGTGGGTCGGCATGCGGTTGGCAAGCTATGCAACTGGTGGTGCGGATCAATGCGCCAATGGACAGCCGTGTCTGACCAGGGCGATCCAGCTGGCATCCCGCGACCACACTGCCCCACCCAAACGATTGGCTGCCGCCCAGAGCAACGCCTGCCACGGCGCCACCGGCACGCCCATACCACGCAACCGACGGGTGGTGGTGGCGGCCGCTTCGTGATCGGCGGCACACACGTTCAAATCTGGCCAGGCGGAGAGAATCCAAGCCAAACGACTGAATTGGCGGTCATCCCGGGACCTGGCGAGCAGCGTCTGACGCACCCAGCCCACCAGGACAATGCGCCTCGCTTTGGCTTCCCGGGCGAACCGGTGCACCACCAAGGGATCCGGATCATGTCGACTGAAAGCCCTCAACCACACATCGGCATCAGGCAGCAGGATGCCAAGGTCGGTCATCCCTTGCGCTCACTTCCTACCACCGGCTGGAAATCCACGGTACCCAGGTAATCCAAGGCTTTCACTTGGCGACGGTAGGCAATGGCCTCAGCCACGGCCGCATCAACCGCCTCGCGTTTGGAGCGGAAGCCGCCCAGGCCCATCAATTCCTCGATGGCTTGAATGTCGACATCTAGGTTGGTTGCCACGGTCCCCCTCTCGCACAACGTCATGTGCGACTGCCAAGCCTAGGCCAGTCCAATCGCTGACAAGGCTTGGCATTGGTCGCACAGTACAGCCGTCTTGCACAAGGGTCCGCACACATGAGCACGCCAGGTTTCATCGGCACCATCGGCAACCAGCAGGTCCTCGACGACCTGCATGCGCAGTGGCGCCAGGACCCAGCCCGGGTGGATCGCGACTGGCAACTGTTCTTTGAAGGCTTCGACCTGGGCGTGGCCCGGCCGGTGCCGGATCTCGACGGCCAGCCGGGTAGCGGTGCCCCCGCCGCCCTCGCCCCGGACGCCAAAGGCCGCTCTCCGGGGCGGGCCGAACAGGAACGCGTTGAGTACCTCGTCGCCAGCTACCGCAGCGTCGGCCACACCCTGTGTCAGCTCGATCCCCTCGGCTTTACCAATGCCGAACACAACCCGGCCCTGGATCTCACCACGTTCGGCTTGGCCGAAGAGCACCTCGATCAGGAGTTCGCGGTCAACAACCTGCCCGGCCTGTCGGCGGGCCGCGCCACCCTGCGCGCCATCATCGACCACCTGCGCCAGACCTACTGCGGCACCATTGGCGTCGAATACATGCACATCCAGAACCGCGACCAGCGGTTGTGGGTGCGCAACCAGGTCGAACGCGGCTCCAACCAGCCGGCGCTCTCGCGCGACGAGAAGCGCCGCATCCTGCTCAAGCTCAACCAGGCCGAGACCCTCGAACAGTTCATCCACACCAAGTTCATCGGCCAGAAGCGCTTCTCGCTTGAAGGCGGCGAGTCGCTGATGCCGGCGCTCGACGCCATCATCGAACTGGCCCCGGAACTGGGCATCGAGGAGCTGATCATCGGCATGGCCCACCGCGGCCGCCTCAATGTGCTGTGCAACACCCTTAACAAGAGCTACGAGGAGGTCTTCACCGAGTTCGAGGGCAGCTACGACCTCAGCGACCTGCAGGGCGACGGCGACGTGAAGTACCACCTGGGCTTCGCCAGCGACCACGTCACCGCCGGCGGCAAGAAGGTCCACCTGGTCCTCAATCACAACCCGTCGCACCTCGAAGCGGTGAATCCGGTGGTGCTCGGCCGGGTGCGCGGCCGCCAGCGTCAACTCGGGGACAACAAGACGCGCAACAAAGTCGCGCCGATCCTGATCCACGGCGACGCCGCATTCCCCGGCCAGGGCCTGGTGATGGAAGTCCTCCAGCTCTCGCAGCTCGAAGGTTACACCTGCGGCGGCACCATCCACATCATCACCAACAACCAGATCGGCTTTACCACACTGCCCAGCGAGTCGCGCTCGACGCGCTACTGCACCGACCTGGGCAAGATGATCGATGCGCCGGTGCTGCATGTGAACGGCGACGATCCCGAGGCCGTGGTCCACGCCTGCAAGATCGCGGCCCGCTACCGCCAGGCGTTCAAAGCGGATGTGATCGTGGACATCGTGTGCTATCGCCGCCACGGTCACAACGAGACCGACGAGCCGAATTACACCCAGCCCACCATGTATGCGCGCATCGCCGAGCATGCCAAGGTCAGCGAGGTATACACGGAACAGCTGCTGAAGCGTCAGGAGATCCAACCCGAGGAGGCCGAGGCCATCGCCACCATCATGCAGAACCAGCTGCAGGATGCCCTGACCTCGATCCGCGCCAAGCCAGCCAAGCTCACCCGCATCCGCAACACCGGGGTGTGGGCCGGCATCAAGCGCGACTACACCCACGAGCCGATCGAAACCGGCGTCGATGAGGCCATTCTTGGCGAGGTCGGCAAGGCGCTGTCCTCGTGGCCGGCGGATTTCGCCATCCATCCCAAAATCAAACGCATCGCCGAGGATCGCGGCAAGGCCATCGCCGGGAAAGGTCGCATCGACTGGGCCCTGGGCGAACTGATGGCGTTCGGCTCGCTGCTGGCGGAGGGGACCCCGGGACGCCTGTCCGGCCAGGATTGCCGACGCGGCACGTTCAGCCAGCGCCACAGTTACTGGTGGGATGTGAAGAGCGGCGCGCGCTACGCGCCCCTCGACCATATCCGCGCCGCCCAGGCCAAGCTCTGCGTCTACAACAGCCCCCTTTCGGAAGCGGCGGTGCTCGGCTTCGACTACGGCTACACCCTGGCCGAGCCCAACATGCTGATCATCTGGGAGGCCCAGTTTGGCGACTTCGTCAACGGCGCCCAGGTGATCATCGACCAGTTCCTGGCCGCCTCGGAATCCAAGTGGGGTCTGGGCTCGGGCCTGGTGCTGATGCTGCCCCACGGCCAGGAGGGCGCCGGTCCCGAGCACAGCTCGGCGCGTCCCGAACGCTTCCTGCAACTCTGCGCCGAGGACAACATCCAGGTGGCCCACTGCACCTCGGCGGCGCAGCATTTCCACATCCTGCGCCGCCAGGTGCGTCGCCAGATCCGCAAGCCGCTGATCCTGATGACCCCCAAGAGCCACCTGCGCTCGAAACAGGCCTCCTCGGACTTCAGCGAGTTCGTCAACGGCCGCTTCCACGAGGTCCTGGCGGATCCCACCGCGGACGCCGCCAAGGTCACCCGCGTGGTGCTGTGCAGCGGCAAGGTCGCCCACGACCTCACTGACCGGCGCAATGAGGAGAAGCTCGACCACGTCGCCATCGTGCGCCTGGAGCAGCTCTACCCGCTGCACGAGGACCTGCTCAAGCAGGTGGTGGCGCGCTACGCCAAGGCCAGCGAGCTGGTGTGGTGCCAGGAGGAGCCCGCCAACCAGGGCGCGTGGTTTTTCATCGAACCGCACCTGCGCCGGCTGTTCAAGCGCGACATCCCCTACACCGGCCGCGAGGCCGCCGCCAGCCCGGCCCCGGGCAGCAATCTGCTGTTCCAGATCGAGCAGGAGCACCTGGTGGCCGAGGCCCTCGGCATCCAGGCGCGCAAGATCACCAAGCATCACTGACCCCGGTGGTTGGTGGTTGGTGGTTGGTGGTTGGGAACAGCCACCACCACCACCACCTCCCCGCACCCGAACGGAATCACCTCCATGGCCCTCCATCCCGTCAAGATCCCCGCCGTCGGCGAGTCCGTCACCGAAGGCACCATCGCGCGCTGGCTCGTCGCCGATGGCACCGTGGTCACTGACAGCACCCCGCTCTATGAGCTGGAAACCGACAAGATCACCACCGAGGTCGAGTCCGGCGCCGCCGGCAAGGTGGTGTTCAAGGTCGCTGCCGGCGAGACCCTCAAGGTCGGCACCGTGGTGGCCGAGATCGACACCAGCGTGAAGCCCGAGGCCGCAGCCAAGCCGGTGGCCAAGACCGCCGCCCCGGCCGCAACCGAGGCCCATCCGCTCTCGCCCGCCGTGGGCAAGCTGGTGGCCGAATCCGGCGTCAACCCTGCGACGATCAGCGGCAGCGGCAAGGACGGCCGGCTGACCAAGGGCGATGTGCTCGCCGCCACGGCCAAGCCGGCTCCGGCCGCTGCCGCCCCTGCGGCCCCCCTCCCCCCGGTGGCCCTGACCCCGAGCACCGGCGGCACGCGCAAGCGCATGTCCACCATCCGCCAGCGCATCGCCCAGCGCCTGGTCTACGCCCAGCGCACCGCCGCGATCCTCACCACCTTCAACGAGGTGGACATGAGCGCGGTGATGAACCTGCGCAAGCGCTTCAAGGATGAATTCGAAAAGAAGCACGGCGTCGGCCTGGGTTTCATGCCGTTCTTCGCCGCCGCGGCGGTGAATGCGCTGCACAAGTACCCCCTGGTCAATTCGTGGATCGACGGCAGCGACGTGGTCACGCCGGACGGCATGCACCTGGGCGTGGCGGTCGGCACGGAAAAGGGCCTGGTGGTACCGGTGCTGCGCCACGCTGAAAAGCTTTCGTTCGCCGATATCGAGAAGGGCATCCGCGGCTACGCCGCCAAGGCCCGCGAAGGCAAGCTGGCGGTCGAGGACATGCAGGGCGGCAGCTTCACCATCACCAACGGCGGCGTGTACGGCAGCCTGATGAGCACCCCGATCATCAACCCGCCCCAGAGCGGCATCCTCGGCATGCACGCGATCAAGGATCGCCCCATGGCGGTGGACGGCCAAGTGGTCATCCGCCCGATGATGTACCTCGCCCTGAGCTACGACCACCGCATCGTCGACGGTGCCGAGGCGGTCGGCTTTCTGGTGCGGATCAAGGAACTGATTGAAGCGCCGGAGCGGCTGATCATCGGACTGTGAACCACTTGGTCCGGTCGTCCGGTCGTCCGGTCGTCCGGTCGTCGCCCCGCATCCCCGGGGCCATCGGAGCGTACTATGTCAACCTATGATGTCCTCGTCATCGGCGCCGGTCCAGGCGGTTACGTCTGTGCCATCCGCGCCGCCCAGCTCGGCCTTAAGGTCGCGATCATCGAGTCACGCAGCGCCGGGACCAAGATCCGCCTCGGCGGGACCTGCCTCAACGTGGGCTGCATCCCGTCCAAGGCGCTGCTCGACTCGTCGCACCATTACCACGATGCGGTGAAGCACTTTGCCGCCCACGGCATCGGGGTCGGGACGCCGACCATGGACGTGGGCCAGATGATGAAGCGCAAGGACGGCGTGGTGGACCAGCTCGTCTCCGGCATCGGCATGCTGATGAAGAAGAACGGCATCACCGTTCACCAGGGTCGCGGCGAACTGCTCGGTGCTGGTAAAGCCGCCCTGGTGGTGGCCGACGGCACGCGCACGGACCTGACGGCAAAGCACATCGTCCTCGCCATGGGTTCGGTGCCGGTGGCCCTGCCCCACCTGCCCATCGACGGCGAGCGCGTGGTGACCTCAGACCACGCCATCGCCTTTAGTGCGGTGCCCAAGCAGCTCGTCGTGGTCGGGGGCGGAGTGATCGGATTGGAACTGGGCCAGGTCTGGAGCCGCCTCGGCGCCCACGTCACCGTGGTCGAGTTCCTGCCTGAGATCCTGCCCTTTCTCGATGCCGACGTGGCCGCCGACATGCGCAAGATCCTGGGCAAGCAGGGCCTCACCTTCCTGCTGGGGACCAAGGTCACCGGCATCGACGCCAGCGGCGTCACCGCGGTGGACGCCACCGGCAAGGCCCTGCACCTGCCGGCCGACAAGGTACTGGTGGCGGTGGGCCGCCGGCCGTGCACCGAAACCGCCAACCTCGACGCCGCCGGCGTTACCCTGACTGAGCGCAAACGGGTGAAGGTCGATGCGCACTTCCAGACCAGCGTGCCCGGCGTGTATGCCATCGGCGACCTGATCGATGGCCCGATGCTGGCGCACAAGGCCGAGGAGGAAGGCGTAGCCCTGGCCGAGATCCTCGCCGGTCAGAAGCCGGTCATCGACCACCACCTCATCCCCAGCGTGGTCTATACTCATCCCGAGGTCGCCAGCATCGGCCTGACCGAAGCCGACGCGACCAAAGCTGGGCGCGCGGTCAAAGTCGGCAAGTTTCCGTTCCTCGCCAACGGCCGCGCCAAGGCAGCCGCAGACACCGACGGCTTCGTCAAGATCATCGCCGACGCCACCACCGACCGGATACTTGGCGCAGCGATCATCGGCCCGCGCGCCAGCGACCTGCTCAGCGAGATCACCACCACCATGGTCTACGGGGGCTCAAGCGAAGACCTCGCCCGCACCTGCCACAGCCATCCCACGTTCAGCGAAGCCGTCAAAGAAGCCGCGCTCGCCGTAACCGGCCGCGCCCTGCACATCTGACCCCCCCTGGGAGCGCGGCCGGCCCGGCCGCTCGAATCCTGGGGCCGCGGCCGGCCCGGCCGCTCGGATCGATTGCCTCATTCATTTTCGACG
>JBILDK010000136.1:0-6986 GCA_044352625.1 Planctomycetota bacterium | reverse complement strand
TGGCATAGGCGGCATCGAGGGCGGGTCGCTGGGCGTCGTTCACCGCCACCGCCGCGCCCACCACCACCACCGGCAAGAGCAACGTGTTCTCGCGCCTATACGCGGGATCGGGTTCGAGCAGCCCCTGGCGGATATCACGCAACTGCTTCCCCTCGGCGAGCTTTCCTGCGGCGGTCCCGGGCCACAGCACCAACACGCTGTACTGCTTGGCCGAGGCCAGGGGTGTCTTGGCCTTAAGCTGCAGCCGGGGAAACCAGCCGGGGGCGAAGTCGGGGACGTCTTCGACTTGCTTGGGCGGGGCATCGGTTCGCGCCCCGCCCAGGCGGCGGGCCAAATCGGAGCCCATGGACGAGAGATCGTCACCGTACAGCACTTTGACCGCGGCCGGATCAAACGGCGGGATCGGATTGCGCCGGCCATCGATGAGCGCGCGCTGGTGGGCGGCGAGACCGCGCTCGAAACCGGGTGGGCACAGCAGCGGCGGCGGTGAGGTGCGCAGCAGGGCGAGCGTGGGCTCGGCGCCCAGGACCAGCACCGCCGGGCCAAGCACGAACCCGCCGCTACCCTCGGTGCGCACACGCAGGACTCCGGCGGCTGGGCGCTCGGGCAGGGTGATGGCCCACCACTGCCAGGTGCGTTGGCCCGTGGGTCGCGCCAACTGGCCGACCTCGTTGCCGTCGAGCTGGGCGCGCAGGGCGGCGGTGGCATTGATCTGGACCAGGACACCCCCGGCGGGACCGGCGGGCAGGGACAGCTCGACCGCGCGTTTCACCGGATCTTGGAAAATCGGATCAAGCGGGACCGGATCCTTGCCAGGGATGGCACTGCTCGGCCACGGCGAGGGGATCGCGGCGCTGCCATCAAGGGCAAGACGCTGCGCCAGGGGCGGGAATATCTGACTCACCATCGGGCTGATGGGCGCAGACGCGGACGCCGGAGAACCCTCCGCTGCGGCCGGCGTCTCGGCCGGCGTCTCGGCCGGGGTGGTCCGGGGAACCAGGACGGAGGCTGCCGAGGGCGGTACCGGGGCGCGCTGAGCCGGTGGGACCGGTGGGAGCGGAATGGCTTGCTGCTCGGCCACCAACAGCGCGTGGCGAGCGCGCTGTTCGGCAAAGGCAGGATCATCAGGCAGGGCGAGTGTGATCAGCTCCTGGCCAGCGCGCTCACGCTGACCGGCCGCAACCATCTGGGCAATGCTGGTGAGCTGGCGCGCCGCCACCGCCTGGACCTCGCTGACCAGACGCTCGCGCACGGCCGGGGGACAGGCCGCATCGGCTGTCGCCGCGGCGAAGGCCTGCAGCGGATCCACGGGATAATCGCTGCGCACCGGGACTGCGGCCGCAGGAGCGTCCTCTGGCAGAACGCTCGGCTCAATGAGCGGTGACTGCGGCTGGACCCGGGACGTGGCCGGCGCGGCGCTGCCCGGCGGCGGCGCGCGCTGCGTCCACCACACCAGCCCACCCGCCACCAGACAACCGGCCACTGCCGCGCCGGCGCCGATGCCGAGCAGCAGCCGGCCCATCCCGCCAGCCGGCGGCAACGGGGATGCCACCGCCGGCTTGGCGACTGGCGGCAGGAGCGGGGCATGGAATTCTTCGCCGCGCAGCAGATGGCGCCGGTGCACCAGTTGATTGCCGGCAGTGGTGAATGTGAACGCGGCGGTGCGCGGATGACGCGGCAGTTGCACGCGGAAGGTGGTGGTGGGCAGGCCGCGCAGGGCGCGCAAACGGTTGATCGTGACCTGGGCAACCACGGGCAAACCATCAACGCACACCGGACACACGGTGGAGCCGTCCAGGCGCACTGCGAGGCCCTGGACGAGGTCCTCAGGAAGGACCTCGCTACCGCAACGGGAGCAGGAAGTGGGCGCTGGCAGCTCGGCCATGGGGCTGAGACGGTAGGGGACGCCGACGCTCGGCCAAGCCGGATCCCCCTGGAAGCGGCGAAGCGTGCGCCGAACATCCACCGCCATGGATCACATGCCCACCGAGGCCGATGCGCTGGTTCTGGCGATGCCTGCGCGCGAGTTGTTCCTCGCCACCGGCTTCGTGAGCACCCCGAGCATGGCGGTGCTCGACTGCCTAGGCAGCGAAACGTGGTTTGCCCTGCCCGCGGTCGTGGCCGAGGACCCCCTCGCTCGCGAGGTCCGGCTGGGCGTGCTGGTGGTGCGCGGGACGCCCGGTTGCCGCGAGGCCCTGCTGACAGCCGATGCCCGGCTGCTTGAGGTCCTCGCGCTGCTCCCCGAGCACCTTGACGACGGCAGCAGTCTGGGGGCGCTCAAGCGCCGGGCCATGGCGGTGGCCTGCGCCCGCGTCGGACTGCCGGCGAACAGCCGGTGCGGGGTCGAATTGGCGGGCTACATCAGCGATGTGCGCCTGCCCGGCCTCAAACACGCCATGGTGCTGGTGTACCGCGCCACCGTCCCGCCCGAGACCCCCGCACCCGTTGGCTCCTCGTGGGTGCGCAGCGGCTCCTTGGCGGGCCTGACCCCGGACCCGCTCTGCGCCCTGGCGGTGGCGGCCGCCGATCCCCGCCCCGGCCGATGACCCAGGACACCACCCGCGTCTGGCGGCCGTCCCAGGGGCTCAGGCACCTGCGCGGCCTGGATCGACCCGAGGCGCTGGCCAGCGCCCTCGCCGGGTGGCGCCCCGCCCAGGTCGCCGAAGAAGGCGGGCCGCGCTACCGGGTCGCGGGGCTGCTTGGCCGCGGCAGCCAAGGCATCGTGTTCTCGGTCGAGGACCGCGACACCCGCCGCACCATTGCGCTCAAGACCCTGTACCGCACCAAGCAGCACGACGACGACGTGAGCCGCTTCATCCACGAGGCGCAGATCACCGCCCAGCTTGAACATCCCGGCATCGTGCCGGTGCATGACCTGGAGACGCTGCCCGACGGCACGGTGTTCTACACCATGAAGCGCATTGAGGGCCGTAGCCTGGCCGAAGTGCTCGACGCCATCGCCGCCGGCACCCCGGACCAGCCCGGACGGGCCGAGCTGCTGGCCGCCTTCCTGCGCATCTGTGACACCATGGCCTTCGCCCATGACCGCGGCGTGGTGCACCGCGACCTCAAGCCGCGCAACCTCATGCTCGGCGCCTATGGCGAGGTCCTGGTGCTCGACTGGGGCCTGGCCAAGATCGTGGGCGGCCCCGACCACCACGAATCCGCGGTGGCCAGCGTGCGCTCAGCGGCGGACAGCGATGCCGACATCCACCAGACCCTGGTCGGCTGCGCGGTGGGCACGCCGGCCTACATGAGCCCGGAACAGGCCCGCGGCGAAGCGGCGGATGCACGCAGCGACATCTACGCCCTGGGCGTGATCCTCTATCACATTCTCGCCGGCTGTTCGCCCTACGCGCGCGGCGCGGTGCGCGCCACCCTCGACCAGGCCGCCAGCGGCACCTGGACCCCCCTCGGTGGCCGGCCCGCCGGGCGCCACCTGCCCCGGCGCCTGGTGGCGATCGTGCACAAGGCCATGGCCCTGCGGCCCGCTGAGCGCTACGCACGGGCCCTCGACCTCGCCGCCGATCTGCGCCGCTTCCTCGACGACGACGCGGTGGAGGCCTATCGCGAACGCCTGCACGAGCGCGCCCTGCGCGCCGCGCTGCGCCACCGCCGGGTGCTGTGGGCCGGCGCCATCACCGTCGGCCTGAGCCTGGTGGTTGCCGGTGGCGTGTTCGGTCTGCGCTACCACGAGACCCAGCAGCGGGCCAGCGAGCTGCGCGCCCAGGCCGGCGCCCGCGAGGCGGAAGGGCGCTGGACCGAGGCCATGGCGTTGCACGAGCGCATTCTCGAACTGTTGCCCGGCGACCGCGTGGCGCGCACCGCCTCGCAACGCGCGGCGGTGCGCGCCGAGCAAGAGGACGCAGCGCGCGCCGCGCGCCGCCGCGCCGAGGAGAGCGCTACCTGGAAGGATCGCGCCATCGCCGCCGAGTCCGCCGGAGGCGAAGAGGACCTCGGCCAGGCCGAAGGCTTCTACCTGCGCGCCCTTGGCCTGGTGCCCGACGACCCTTCTGCCGCCGCAAGCTATGGCCGGGTGGTCGCGCGCCGGGCGATGCTCACGGCCGAGCGACGCAGCGCCGAGGACGAGCTCAAGGCCGAAGCCGAGCGCCGGATCTCTGCCGAAGCCCTGTTGGCGCGCGCCGAGGAATCCGTCCGCGCCGGAGCCACCGCCGCCGCGGTCACCATCATCGAGTCGGCCATGGCGATCATGCCCAGCCCCGAGAGCGGTCGTCGCCTCGGAGAGTTGGTGACCAAGCTGGCCAGCGAAGAGGCCGAGCAGCGCACGGCCGCCCGCCGCGCCGAAGCCAACCAGGCTTTGGCCGCGCTCGCCGCCGCGCTCGCCGCCGGCGACAGCCGCGCTGCCGCCGTCCAGCTCGAACGCGCCCGCGCCGCCGCTGCCGACCATCCCGGCTTGACCGCCGCCACCGCCCAGGTCGAGGCCCAGCGCCGCCGCGAGCTGGAGGCAGGGGCCGAGATCAGCCTCGCCGCCGCCGCCCTGAGCAGCGCCCGGGCCGCCACCGAAGCCGGGCGTCTGCGCGAGCTGACCGCGGCGGTCATGACCCAGCGCAGCGAACTCGCCGAACAGGGCGGCGCGGCCGTGCGCTTCCGCCTGCACGAAAGCGAACGCGCGCTGGCCGCCAGCGCCAGCCTGCGCGCCACCGCCCTGGCCGAGACCATCGCCCTGCTCGACCGGGCCAGCGCCGATGCGCCGTGGCATCCGCCGGTGCGCGCAGCTCTCACTGCCCACTGGATTGATCGCCTGGCCGATGCCGAGGCCGAAGGCGACCCGGCCGAAGCTGCCGCCGCCGAGGCCCAGGCACGGGCCTGGGACGATGGTTCCCGAGCGGCGCTGCTCACCGGCCAGGCGGTGGTGGAGGTGCCCGCTGGCGCGCTCGCCGGGACCCTGCAAGCCCTGCACGTCACCAGTGAACGCGTGCTCGCCCCCGCGGGTGAACCGTTCATCCTGAACCCAGGCACCAGCGTCACCCTGCCCCATGGCCGCTACCTCGCCACTCAGGGCGCGGCGGTAACGGCGCTGCGCGTGGCCCGCGGCGTCCGCCTGGCCCTCGCTCTGGACCAGCCGCCAGCCCTGCCCCCCGGTACCGCCTGGATCCCCAGTGGTCACCTGCGTGATCAGGGGGGCAGCCTGCCGGTGGCCGGCTTCGCCCTCGCCCGCTACGAAGTCAGCGTCGGGGAGTGGCTCGAATTCCTCAACGATCCCGCCATCCGCCGGCGCTTCGACGCCGCCCAGGCCGAAGGCCAACTGATCCTCGCGCCGCGCGCCAGCGCCACCGCCGACGGCCCGTTGTGGCCGCGCAACCGCAACCTGTTTTCAGCAGAAAGCGCCCGCGGCGAAGCCATTCCGCCTCTTGCCCCGGTGACCGGCATCAGTTGGCAGGACGCGGCGGACTACGCCGCCTGGCGCGCCCAGCGCGACGGCGTGGCCTGGCGGCTACCCACGGCCGACGAGTGGCGTTTTGCCCTTCAAGGCGGTGACGGCCGCGCCTATCCCTGGGGCGACCTGCCGGATCCCGGCCACTGCGCCAGCCTGCGCACCTGCCCCCAGGACCTCGCCCAGGCGGTAACCGTAGGCAGCTTCCCCCTCGACCGCAGCGCCCAAGGCGTGTTCGACCTCGCCGGCTCGGTCAGCGAATGGACCGCAACCAGCGCCGGCCGCCTACGCCTAGCCCTGGGCGGCAACCGCTTTGACCGCGACGGCGAACGCTTCAGCGACCACGCCCGCCGCGACGTGGACCCGCGCCTGGTGCATGCGGTGATCGGGTTGCGGCTGGCGGTGACGCCGTAGGGCTCAGGCCGGGACCTGGATGTGGTCCGCGTCCCAGAGGTCCACGAAATCCTTGCGGTTCAGCGTCAGCATCAGGCCGGCCCCGGCGCGGCGCGCCACGACCACATGCAAGGCGTCGTGGACCGCTCCTGAGCGCCGCCCGGCAGCGACCGCTAAAGCGATGGCCGCCAGTTCGTCAGCGTGGGTGATATCAATGATGGTGGCCTTGGGCATCAGGCCTTGGGTCACCAGGATTTGAGCGTCGGCAGGGCGCATGGCCGGGCGCAGCGGCAGGCGCGACAGGACGGAAAATACTTCGGCCAGGGTGTGCGCCGAGGCCACCAGGCGCACCTGCTGGGCGGCTGCGTCCGCCAATGCCCGAGAGCAGGCCCCGTGATCCGGATGGCAGGTGAGCAGCGCCCCCACCCACACCGACGTATCGACGCCCCAGATCACCGCCGCCAAGCCGCCTGATGATCGGCCTGATCATCGCGGGCCGCGCCCAGGGCCGAGCGTATGGCATCAGCATCGGCGGGGCCATCCCAGGTGGCATCATAGACCACACCCTGCTCGCGCACGACCAGGCCGCTCCCCGAGGCTGGTGGGTGGATCGCCACCAGGTGCAGGCCCTCGGCATCCTCGCGTACGTCCAGTTCCGTGCCCTCGGTCCAGGACATGCGCTCGCGGATCCCCTTCGGGATTACGACCCGCCCAAAACGATCAATGGCAATGGTGCTCATGGCAATGGCATTTATAGCCTGCCAACTGGCCTGGTCAATGGGCCGGCAACGGCTGCTCCCCCGGCTGTTCGACGCGGCGGAAGATCAGCCGCGGCTTGTCCTCGACGGTTTCGACGTCGATGGCCAGGGTGGTGCCGGCGGTGAACTCGCCCTTGAGCACGACCTCGCTGAGGTGGTCCTCGATCTGGCTCTCGATGGCGCGGCGGATGGGGCGGGCGCCGAACTTGGGGTTGTAGCCTTCCTTGAGCAGGAAGTCGCAGGCCGCGTCGGTCAGGGTCAGGATGATGCCCTGCTCCTGCACGCGCTTGGCGATCTGGGCGAACTCCAGGCGTACCACCTGCTTGAGGTCCTCGCGTTCGAGCGGCCGGAAGACGATGGTGTCGTCGAGGCGGTTGAGGAACTCGGGGCGGAAGGTGTCGGTGAGCGCGCTCTGGTAGGCGGCCTTGGTGGCCTTGTAG
>JBILDK010000135.1:0-7005 GCA_044352625.1 Planctomycetota bacterium | reverse complement strand
TCAGCCTGACCGAACCGCCGGAAGCAGAAATTCCGGTGGCCAAGGCCCTGGCTGCGCGCTACGCCGGGTGGCGCGACCAGGACGGCCCCGTCGCCGCGCCCACCGAGCCGGTGGATCCATTCACCTATCGCCGCCGCGCCGCCGAGATCACCCGCTGCGGTGCCGACACACCCATCGGTGGCACCCTCATCCCACGGGTCATTGCCCCGGCGGACGCGCCCGGCCCCAGCGGCCGCGAACCCGCCGCAGATGCGCTCGCCGCCGACAGCCACCTGTGGACGGCGACGCCCACAGGCGTGGCCGGACCCGGCCAGGTCCCAGTGGTCCGCGTGGTCGCCGGAGCGGCCGAGGTCACCGCGCCGCACGGCGCACTGGTCCTGATCGGCCTGGCTGATCCCCACCAGGTGGACGACCTGCGCCGCACCTGCGCCGCGCTGCCCGCGGGCGTGGCGGTGGGCATCGCCGAGGCCGGCACCCTGGGCGAGACCCGCGCCTACCGCCTGCTCAATGCCGTGCTCGAAGAACAATGGAACGCCGCCGAACACGCCCGCCCGGGCAGCGGCACGCGCCCGGCCATCGTCCTCGCGCTGCCCTATGTCCGCGACGATCTGGCGGCGGCGGCCATCGCCGGCGGCCTGATGATCGACGGTCTCGGCGATGCGCTGTACCTGCCCGCCGTTCCCGACCCGCGCCGCCTCGCGTTCACCCTGCTGCAAGCGGTGAAGGCCCGCGTCACCCGCGCCGACTACGTTGCCTGCCCCAGCTGCGGTCGCACCCAATTCGACCTGATGGAGGTCACCGCGTCGATCCGTTCCGTCACCGGGCATCTCGACGGCGTGACCATCGCCATCATGGGCTGCATCGTCAATGGCCCCGGCGAAATGGCCGATGCAGACTTCGGCTATGTCGGCAGCGGTCCGGGAAAAATCGATCTCTATCGCCACAAAGACAAAGTTCGCACGGGCGTAGCCCCTGATCGCGCCCGCGACGAACTGATCGCACTGATCAAGGAACACGGGATGTGGAAAGACCCGGCCTAAAGGCTGGGAACATGCTCACGTCACAACCCGCTTGATTCATCATGTGTGGTCAAACCGAAAAAACGCAGTCCGGAAGTCCGGTGGTCCTGAACCCAGGTGCGACTTCGCACCCCGAGAACCGGAACCTCACCGCCGATTATACGCACGAAACACCAGCCCCTCAGGGCCCGGCCATTCCCCATCCGCGATCCATTCCGATGGATCCCAGGCCGGAAACGTCACCGTTCCTTCCGGCTCCAAGGGAATCTCCGTCAGGTACATGCGCGTCGCCAGCGGCAGCGCCTGACGATAAATCTCGCCGCCGCCGATGATGTACGGCGGCTGTTCGCCGTCGATGGCGCGAGCAGTGGCGATGGCCGTCCCCAGATCGTCAATCCAGCGCACTCCGGCAGGCAGATCGGCGGGACGCGGGCTGCGGCTCACCACCACATGCGGCCGACCGGGCAGCGGGCGCCCGCGAAACGATTCCCAGTTCTTCCGCCCCATGATGATAGGGTGGCCAAGGGTCTTCGCTTTGAACCACTTCAAATCCACCGGATAGCGCCAGGGCAGATCGTTGTCGCGGCCGATCACGCCGTTGCGTGCCACCGCAGCGATCAGCCACAGTGGCAGCACCGCGCCCTCGCGCTCACCGCCCCCGCTCCACGCCGTCCCTTCGGGACTCAGCCCCCCAACTGCCTGAAGTCCGCTCATACCGCCACCGGCGCCTTAATCCCCGGGTGCGGATCGTAGCCCTCGACCTGCACCGCATCGAGGGTGAACGCAAACAGGTCAGTGACCGCCGGATCGAGGTGCAAACGCGGCGCCGGGCGGATGTCCCGCGCCAGCTGCAGCCGCGCCAGATCAAGGTGGTTCAGGTACAGGTGCGCGTCACCGATGGTGTGCACAAAGTCGCCCGGGCGCAGGCCACACACCTGCGCCATCATGCAGGTGAGCAGCGCGTAGCTGGCGATATTGAACGGCACGCCCAAAAAACTGTCGGCACTGCGCTGATAGAGCTGGCACGACAACTCACCGTCTTGCACATAGAATTGGAACATCGTGTGGCACGGGGGCAGTGCCACCTGGGTCTGTTCGGCCGGATTCCAGCCCGACACGATCAGCCGCCGGCTGTCTGGATTACGCCTGATCTCATCCCATACCCAGCGGATTTGGTCAACGCCATCCGCAGCGTAGGTACCATCCGGCAGCCGCGTCGCCCCGAAGTTGCGCCATTGATGCCCATACACCGGCCCAAGGTCGCCCGCGGCGCGGCCGAAGCGGGCGCATTGCTCCACCGTGGCCCACTCGTTCCAGATGGTGACGCCGTGCTCATTGAGCCACTGATTGTCAGTTCGTCCGGATAGGAACCACACCAGCTCCCAGACGATCGATTTCAGATGCAACTTCTTGGTCGTCACCAGCGGGAATGAGGTTCGCAGGTCAAAACGCATCTGATGGCCAAACACCCCGCGGGTGCCGGTCCCGGTGCGGTCGGTGCGCTCGCGTCCCTCGGTCAGGATGCGGTCGAGAAGGTTGTGGTATTGCTGCACGAGACACCTTGTAGGCGCGAAGACCGGTCACGGAAGCACTCTGCCCCGCCCGATTGGTCGATATTCAACCAGAAAAACGTGGTTAGTGGTTGGTGTTGGGGACGGCATCGCCGCACGTTGTACCCCTGGTGTCAGCACCGGATGGGTGATCCGCAGCGGCGCCGGAATGCATTGTCCCTATCCATCAGAACCCAACCACCAACTGCAACAGGCAGGTTAAAACAACCTCACCCAGTCAATTGACTGGGTGAGGTCAGATCTTTGTCACGTTCGGGTTTTCAGAATCCGCTGCTGCTCGCCTGATACGTCTTGAGGTCGTTGGTCTCGGCGACACTGAAGCCGATGGCGACAAGCAGCGCGAGGAGCGAGGCGACGACCATCCACAGGTAGACTTTGTCGTGTTGGTCCATGGTGAGATCCTTTCCGGCTCAGAGGCGGTTGGCAGCGAGGTCGCCGGGCTGGATCTCGAGCTTCTTATCGTTCCAGGTGCCAGCAATGACACGGGCAGAAACTTCGCCGTTCATGACGCGCTCGGTCTTGACCTTGCAGATGAAGTCGGAACCGCGGTAGATGATGAACTCGACACCCTCTTCGACGCCGTCACCCTTGCCGATGGTGAGGACGACGATGTCCTGCTTGCCTTCGGGGTTGGGGCGGACCGCGGCGACCACACCTTCGAGGTACTTGGTCGAGGCCTTCTGGTCCACCAGCTCGTTGTAGACCTGGGGGTGGCGTTCGCGCAGCAGCGAGACCATCGCGGTGTGCTTCTTGAGGTCCTTGGTCTTGTCGTCCAGTTCCTTGGTCAGCGTGCTGACCTGACCCTGGGTGTTGTTGAGGTCGTCCTCGACCTCGGCCAGCTTGACGTTGAGGTTGTGGGCGACGGCGCGCGAGACCGAGGCGATCTGGGTCAGCTCGGCGTTGCGCTCGCGCATCTGATCAAGCGAATGGTTGGCCGTCTTATAGTTCTCATTCAGCGCGTTGTAGTCGGTCTTGGCCTTGCTCAGATCGCGCTCGAGGTTCTTGGCGCGGCCTTCAGAAGCGGTAAAATCGTCCTCCAGCTTCTTGATAGCGTTCTGCTGGTCGTTGATCTGGGCCTGAGCGTTGCTGAACGCCGCCTCGGCTTTGACCTTGTCCTTGGTCGCATCGGCCAAGCCCTGGGTGGTGGAGTCCAGGTCCTTCTTCAGCTCGCGGGTGTCCTGGTCCCAGCGACGCTTCCAGTTCTCGCGCGTAGCGTACTGGACCGAGGTCGTATAGGCCAAGCCCAGCGACACGGCGAAGATGATGAAGATGAGGATCTTGACGGCGGTGGACATGATCGGCAGGGCTCCGGTACGAAGGCGGGTGCGGACGCGGGGTTACTGAACTGGGGTGGCGACAGGGGCGGGGGCTGCAGCAGGAGCCACCGCACCAGCCTCACGAACATCGAGACGCTGAGCGATCTGGAAAGAGGCGATCAGCTCCGGTTGGATCTGGATCGCATAGCCCACGGCCTCGGCGGCGGCGCCTCGCACCACGGGGTCCTCATGGGTGAGAGCCTTGGTGATGATGTCCTGCGCCGGCTTGGTGGTCGGATCGGTCAGGCCGATCGCTTGCAGAAAGGCAGCCCGGACTGCTGGCTTGAGATCGCCATCCTGGGCAATGTAGACGTCGGTGATTGCCCCAACGAATGCGCGCACGGTATCGGCACCCTTGCCCTGGGCAATGTGCCCAAGGGCCTTGAGCGCCTCGATGCGCACCGCATCGCCACGCACATCAAGGGTTTTGACCAGGGCTTCAGCGGCACCAGCCAAGGCGAACTGGGTGCGCGACGGATCAGGTTGCTGCAAGGCGAGGCAGGCGCGACGACTGATGTCCTCGGCTGCATCTCGATTGACGTTAGGCACCTCGGCGCCCTGCAACGCGAGCTGGATCTGGCCATCGATGTCGGCCGCGCCGAACGGCTTGCGTACGAAACCCGCAACTTTCCCATCAAACGCCTTTTGCACAGCGTCGGCCTGAGCAGGATCCTCGGGAAGGCTGACCAGAATCGGGGTCTTTGCGACGCGGGGATCAGCCTTGAGCTGGTCCACCAGGGAGGCGGCCTTCTGCTCGGGGACGTCGATCACCTGGCCCTGCTCATCGCGCAGGTTGCCGGCGAGCGTGCCGTCAACGATGATCACGTCCTTGACCGGAGACTCTTCGAGCAACTGGATGGCTTCAAAGCCATCCGCGGCAGTGACCCCGGTGTAGCCTTTTTCCTGCAGCTCACGCCGGGCGTGGTTGCGGAAACGGAAATCGGGCTCGATCACCAGGACCACACGCGCACCCCATTCACCCACCGCCTGGGCGAGGATGACAGGCACTGCCTCGGCACCAGCGAAGGCCAGGGCCGGGTCAAGATGGGCGAGGGTGATCGCGGCCTGGTAGCGCACGATCTTTTCGGTGCTGTTAAGGGCCGCGACCAGCACGCTGCCAGGCTTGACCGAATCGGCAGAGGCCGCCGCTGCTTCAGCCGGGGGAAGGCTGAGGTCAGCGCGGGCGAGCCGGCGGTCCTGGAGCTGGCGCAGGATCAGGGCGGCGACATCGCCACGACCACCGTCGATGGCCTCAGTGGTGGCGCCATAGAGATGGGAGCCTGCCATGCGCACGCGCAGGATCTGCTCGCGCAACTTGGCGACACGATCCGCAATAGCTGCGGGCTGTTCATCACCGGCCTGGGCTGGGACGGTGCTTTCAGCACTGGCTGCGAGCCGGGCCTCGACCTCGACCACTTCGGCAGCGAGAATCGCGGCGAGCAGTGGCTGGTACGGGGCGAATCCGGCATTCACGGCCAAGCCGTCAAACACCAACTGCTCAGCAATGAGTTCGTTCCAGGCGTGGCGGGGCACGGTGACCCAGGCCAGCTTCTTGATCGGGTCCGCCTCGGACTCGACCCAGCGCCAGCACAGGCTCTCGTTGGCGACCATTTCGTCGCTGACCACGGACCCGGCGCGGAAGTAGCGCTGCGCCTCGTTGAAGTACAACTGCTCGGCGCTGCCAAGCGCTGTGATATCGGCCTTGGCGGTGATGCTGGCGATGGCCTTCTGCACTTCACCCTGGGTGGTGGAATCCAGGCTCTTGGACCCGGACATCGCCACCAAGCGCGGGAGGGCGCGGGGGTCACCGATATCACCGAGAATCCCGACTGCCGAGGTCACCTGACGCAGATCCTGGCCCTTGGTCGCTTCGAGCAGCGGTATCACCGACCGGTAGCCCATCTTGTGCAGGGCGATACGGCAGAAAGCGCGAGACTCGTCCTGGCGGTTGTCGCCGAGCTTGGCAAGCAACTGCGGCACAGCCACCGGTCCGATGGCCACCAGTTCGAGGATAGCGACCGCACGTTCCTCGTCGCTAGTCACCAGCTTGCCCATGAGCAGGTCGATGTACTTGGGATCGTGGCGCAGTTCCCGCTGATAGATCCGCGCTTTGCGCAGCACATCCTTGAGCACGTCCGAGAGCTCGTCGTACTCCGCCATCTGCACCACGAGACTGTCGCCGGCCGCGAGGTACCACTGGTAGACCAGCTGGTTGTCTGGATTCAGACTCAGAGCAGAGGCGAAGGCAGCGGCAGCAGCCTTGTAGCGTCCGGTGCGGAATTCCTTGACGCCTTCCGCAAGCAGGTCCCGGGCCTGTTCGTTGCCAGCAAAGTTGGCATCCTTCTGGATCTCAGCCGACGCCAAAGGCGTGGCCAGCGAGCCAAAAGCGGCCGAGGCAGTGAGGAGCGCAGCGGCCAACAGCTTCGAAGACATCGAGACCTCCGGGCAGTCCGGGTACAGAACAGGTAGGAGAGCCTGCTCAGGAGCGAGGGATCATTCGCCCCCACCCCCCCCGGCACAACCCTGAGCGGACGGTGCATAGGGTGCGGTGTATGACATTCAGTTCCTTGCCCGCCTGCAGCGGGCAAGCCCTGCCGCTGGCAGGGCGATCCGGCTGGGCCGGATCGGAACTGGCTTAGGCGGGGGGCGCTTGCCCCTCGCAAACGCGCCTCCGGCGCTGCCCCCGGCCGGCGTGGCCGGCCTTTCGCACCCCCGGAGCGCCGGTGCCCTCAGCAGCGATCGCGGCTCCCGGCGGATTGACGGCCGCACCTGCTGTCCAACGCTGGCGCGCCATGCGCTCGCTCACCCTCGCCGCCCCGGCCAAGATCAACCTGTATCTGGAAGTGCTCGGCCGACGCGCGGATGGGTTCCACGAGCTGGAGACCGTGTTTCAGACCCTGGGGCTGGCAGACACGCTGCGCATGGAGCGGCACGCCGGGGCCGATGGAGTGAGCCTGACCTGTTCCGACCCGGCGCTGCCGTGCGATGCGGGCAATCTCGCTTGGCGCGCGGCGGCGGCCTATGTCGCCCGGCGGCCCGGGTTCGGACATGTGGCGATCACCCTCGACAAGCGCATTCCCCACGGGGCCGGTCTGGGCG
>JBILDK010000134.1:0-7012 GCA_044352625.1 Planctomycetota bacterium | reverse complement strand
GTCGAGGTACAACACCTTGGCGGTCACTTGGCTGAAGTTGCGCACGCCAATGGCAAAGCGGCCGATGCGCAGGCCGGTCCCGACGTTGATGTCGGCGGTGACGCTATCCTGACGGGGATCGGTGGCACCAATGCCGTGGGCCAGGCTCAGTACCTGCATCACCGCGGTTGGATCCGCTGCCTGGCTGGCCGCCAACTGCCGCAGCCGGGTGGCTTCGATAGCGGCCAGTTCGCGGGCATAGGTCACCAGGTCGCCGCCGATGCGGGTGCCGGTGGCCACGTCGATGCCGAGGCTCCAGGCCTGGGGTTCCGGCTGCGGCCCATAGGGCGCGCATCCCGTGACGGAGGAGCCGGACCCAACCAGGGCTGCTGGATTATAGAATTGGGCGGTGTAGCCCTCGGCGCAGGCGGTGCCGGCCCCACCTAAGGCGAGGTGGCGTGGCCCGACCGCCACTTGCTCAAGCGCCGGAGTGGCGGTGGCGCAGGCAAGCAGGGTTAGAGACAGGAGCGGCGAGCGCATGGGCCCTGTGCCATGCCCGATCACCAGTCGGTGGCGATGGCAAGGGCGGCGCGGGCCTCGCGCGGGATCTCGTCTCCATCGTATTCCACCGTCTCTTTGCTCATCGAGCCGGCGAGGTCGATGCGCAGTGCCCACAGATTCAGGCCAATGCCGGCATGGTACATCAGACCGACATCATCCTCGGCGAGGTTGCTGGACAGTCCGGCGCGTAAGGCGAGGAAGCGGAAGGCATTCCACTCGGCGCCCCCGCTGACCCGCTGGGTGGCGTAGCCGGGTAGCGTGGTGCCCGTCTCGATCAGATCGCAGTCCGCCGCGACGGTCAGGGTCGAGAGGGGGATGATTGCGACACCGGCGGTGACCGTGGCTTCAACCTTTTGATCCGCGTACTTCAGGTTGGCGATGGTCGGCCCCTTGAAGCTTGGGCTGTTGAGATTGCGTCCGGTGACTCCTACCTGGAGGTACGGCATGCGTGCCAGGACCCCGGCGTCAAATCCCACATTGACCGACTGGGCGTAATTATCCTGGATGTCGCGAAGTTGGCTTTCCAGATCGTCGAGGCTTTGGAACACCTTCCATTCGGTCACGTAGACCCGGCCGACCATTGGCTTCACGCTGCCGCCAATCGAGATGTACTCGTTGAACGCGTAGCCGTAGCTGATGGGGACCTCAGCCACGGCCAGTCCAGAGAGGCGTACCGTGGTCAGGTTGCGTTCCAGCGCATTGGGGCTCAGGGCGGCACTGAGCAGGCCGGGGTTTGCCGCCGTCCCATCGCCTACCAGCAGGCCGAGGGTCGAGAACGTATTGGCGGGATCGAGTCCGGACTGGCTCGCCTTGCTGTCCAGGGCCTGGGCCGCGAGATTGACCGCATTGGCATTGTTGGACTGGGTGCCGAGGGACGCAACCAGTTGATTGTACTGGGCTTGGTTGAAATAGACCGGCGTGTAATTGGCCTGGGCAGTGGGCAGGGTCGTTCCGTTGACCGCGGTATTGATCTTGTCCACCACATTTTCACTGCCGCTGGCAAAGCCAAGGTTGCCTTTGTCCACCAGAATCAGGCGGGCGGTGGCTTGGCTGAAGCCGCGGGCGCCGACGCCAAAATGCCCGATTCGCACCCCTACTCCGGCGTTGACGTCGACGGTGACGGTGTCGCGGTTGGCCTGGAGCGAACCCAGGCTCTCGGCGATCTGCAGCAGTTGCCCCACCGCTACCGGATCCGCTCTCTGGGTTGTACCCATGGCGCGGATGCGCGAGAGGTCGAGATTGGCGATCTGGTCGGCATACTTCGCGAGATCGCCGCCGATGCGCGTGCCGGTGGTGACATCGAGGCCAGCGCCCCAGCCCTTTCGCTGCAGGTCCTGGTTGTCGGCGCGGAAGCCCGGCGTGTCCTCCTGGCCGGTGCCCAGCCCAAAAAAGCCAAAGGCGCCGGGATTGTAATACTGCGCGACGTAATCATCCGGGCAGGCGGTGCCGGCCCCGCCCATGCCCAGGTGTCGTGGTCCCACCGCCACTTGTTCCAGGCCGGGCAGGGCGGCGGCGCAGGCAAGCAGGGTAACAGAAAGAAGAGAGGGTATGTGGTGCATGGTGGATTCCGTGCGCTTAGGTACCTCACACTTAGTGGAGATGTCAACATGGAATATGGGAATGGGTGCTTTGCAGTTGGAAGTACATGAAGTCCAACAATCGTGCTCGCCATGAGCGACCTTGCTTCGGCCACCATCCTGGTGGTGGATGATGATGCGGCGGTGTGTTGGGCGCTGGACCAGACTCTGACTGGCGCCGGCTATGTCGTGTCCATCGCGGCTGATGCCGCGGCCGCGCGCCGCCTCCTCAAACGCCGGGTTCCCGAGCTGGTGATCAGCGATGTGCGCATGCCCGGTGAATCGGGGTTGGATCTGCTGGCGTGGATGCGCACCAGTTACCCCACCCTGCCGGTGATCGTCTCCACGGCCTATGGCACGGTCGAAACCGCCGTCGCGGCGGTGGCCCGGGGGGCCTTCGACTACCTGCCCAAGCCACTCGAACTCGACCGCACCCTGGCGGTGGTGGCCCGCGCTCTGGGCGAGACCCGGCTCGCGGCCGCGGCTCAACCCGCTGCCGACCACGGCGAGGCTCTGATTGGTCGCAGTCCGGCCATGCAGGAGGTCTATCGCCGCATCGCTGCGGCGGCACCCACTGATCTCGGCGTGCTCATCAGCGGCGCCAGCGGTACCGGCAAAGAGCTGGTGGCGCGGACCATCCACGCCAATTCGCCGCGTCGGGATGGTCCGTTCGTGGTGCTCAATTGCGGTGCCCTGCCCGAGACCGGTGGCTCCGCCGGACCCTTCGCCGCGGCGACTGGCGGCACCATCCTGCTCGATAACGTCGATGAGCTGCCCGCCGCGGATCAGGCGGCTCTGGCCCGGCTCGACGACGAAGGGGCCGTGGTGCGGGTGATGGCCGCCACCACCGCCGACCTTGCCCGGCGCTGTGCCGCCGGTGGATTCCGCGACGATCTGCTCTATCGGCTGCGTGTGGTCAGCATCGCCCTGCCCACGGTGGCTGAGCGCAGCGTCGACCTGCCGGAGCTCGTACGTCATGCCCTGGGTCGGGCGGCACGCCGCCTGAACCGGGCCCTGGCCATCACCGACGCGGCCCAGGACCTGCTTCTGCGGCAATCCTGGCCGGGCAACGTGCGCGAACTCAACCACGTCATCGCTGAGGCCGCCGCGCTCGCCGGTGGTGGCGTGATCGGTGTCGAGCATCTAGCCCTCGGCCCGGCTGCCCCAGCCCAGGGCAATCTTGACGCGCTGCTTGCGGCCGAGGCCGACCGCATGCTTCTCGCCCATCCCGGGGAAGCCCACCAACGCCTGCTCGAGCGCTGCGAACTCGCCGCCGTGCGCGCCGCTCTCGCGCGCACCGCCGGCAATCAGCTGCGCGCCGCAGAAATGCTCGGCATCAATCGCACGACACTCAAAAAACGCATGGAACAAGCTGGGTTGTAATCATTCGCATCGTGCGGTGTGGGCTGCGCGCGCAGCGCGCACCGCACCGCACCGTTCGACGTTGAGCGCGAATCAAACGTGAATCGATCGTGGAAATCGTGGTGTGCGCGGTTAAGGACAGGTATGCCCATTCTGACCGCGGTCGTCGCCGACGACGAGATGCTCAATCGTGACCTCATGGCCGAACTGCTGCCGCGCCTTGGCGTCCAGGTGCGTACCGGCAAGGACGGGGTCCAGGCGCTCAAGCTGCTGGAGGCCGAGCCCGCCGATTTGCTGATTACCGATGTGCGTATGCCGGGGATGGGTGGGCTCAAACTGCTGGGCAAAGCGAAAGAGAAGTGGCCGGACATGCCGGTGGTGATGATGACCGCGTTTGCCTCGGTCGAATCCGCGGTCGAATCCATGCGCCAGGGGGCGTATGATTATCTGATGAAGCCCTTCGGGTTAGAACAGGTCGAAGCCCTGCTGCTGCGTTTGAATGAGCGCCAAGCCCTGGTGCGTGAGGTCGCGTCTTTGCGCACCGAGGTCCGAGATCGCCACAAGGCGCGGGTGCTGCTGGGCCAATCCGAGGCGATGAAGCGGGTCATGGACATGGTGGCGCGGGCTGCGCGCTCGGCATCCACCGTGCTGGTTCACGGCGAGTCGGGCACCGGCAAGGAGCTGATCGCCCGCGCCCTGCACGAACAGTCGCCGCGGGCCATGGGTCCGTTCATCAAGGTCAATTGTGCGGCCCTCACCGAGACGCTGTTGACCAGCGAGCTGTTTGGTCACGAGAAGGGCGCGTTCACCGGCGCCGACGACCAGCGCATCGGGCGCTTCGAGCTGGCCCACGGCGGCACGCTGCTGCTGGATGAGATCAGCGAGATCAGCGCCGAGTTGCAGGCCAAGCTGCTGCGCGTACTGGAAGAGCGCGAGTTCGAGCGCGTCGGCGGCAGCAAGCCGATCAAGGTCGATGTGCGCATCATCGCCACCACCAATCGCGACCTGCTCAATGAGGCCAAGCAGGGGCGGTTCCGCGAGGATCTGTATTACCGCCTCAATGTCATTCCCGTGGCGCTTCCACCGCTGCGCGATCGCGATGACGACCTGCCAGCGATCATCCGCCACTACCTCGACGCTTTCGGCAAAGAGTTGGGCGTCAAGCCGCGCCTGGGCGAGGACGCGGTGACCCTGCTGCGCACCTACCGTTGGCCGGGCAACGTGCGCGAATTGGTCAACGTGGTCGAGCGCCTAGTGGTATTGCATGGCGATGCGCCGATCGACGCCGGCGCGGTCGAACGGTGCCTGCCCGAGGTCCGCAGGATTTCACCTGTGGCCAACCCCACGCCTGCGGCCAACGCGCCGGTGGTCGAGACGATCACCCTCGATGAACTCGAACGCCGCCACATCCTCGCCACCCTCGACCGGCTTGGCGGTGCCAAGCAGGCGGCAGCGGACGCCCTTGGCATCTCACGTCGGACCCTGTGGGACAAGCTCACTCGCTACAAAGGCGGCGGCGAGGGCGAGGACGATGCGTAGGATTGCAGGTTTTAGCTGCAAAGATTTGACGTTTGCTTACCTCATGAGCTGAAACAACGCAGTCGGATCACACCTGAAGCCGCGGAGGTGCGCGGCTTCACGGGCCGGGCATGATTCATCCTGCCTGTCGCAGGTGGTGGTTGGGGGACAATGCATTGCGGCACCGCTGCGAATCACCCATCTGGTGCCTGACATCAGGGGCACAACGCGCAGCGCAGCGCTCCCCAACCACCAGGCATCAATCACGTTTTTCAGGTTGAAGGCTTAGAAGTTAACCTGGCCGATACCGAAATGGATTTGGGTTGCGGCTTCGTTCTGGGCCTTTGAGCCAAGCAGGAACGCGAAATCCAGGGATACCGGCAACGCGATGGGAAAGCGGATCCCGGGTCCGACGGCCAAGCGCAGATCGCCGGGGCTCACGGAATCGTACTGGCCCCAGACGTTGCCCAGGTCGGCGAATCCAACCAGGCGGATGCCGTCATTGACGCCCTGGATTGGGTACGATATCTCGGCGGTGGCGAGGCCGTCGATGGTGCCGCCCTGATACGCCGGATAGCCGTTCTGGCTGGTGAAGATATTGGTGCGGTGGTTGATCACCGTAGGGGATAGGGTGTTTGCTTCGAAGCCTCGGTGGTTGGGCGCTGCGCCACCGCCACGATACCGCGACCAGAAGGGGGGCTGCCGCGAGCCGTTGAGCCCCCAGAGCTGTTTCCACCGCGCGCCGAGCCGTACGAAGGTGACGCCGCCGTCCTCGGTCTCATTCAGCGGCAGATAGCCGGTGGCCTTCACCGCCAGTTCGGTGCTGTCGAGGCTGGCTGCCGTGACCACGCCATTGAGCGTCTGGCCGACGCTGAACAGATACCCGCTGGTGGGGAAGCCGCGGTCATTGAGTCGGTCGTAGGACAGGCTGGCGCCCAGGGTGTTCCAGTAGTAGTCGCCTTCGACCACATCATCCGGAGCGGTGAGCAGGATCTCGTTGACGGACATGGCGCTGTAGCCATAGGTCAGTGCTGCCGACAGATCGTCGCGCAGGAAGAAACGGCCCACGGTACTGGCGCCGCCGTGCCGTCGCTCGCGCCATTCCAGACTGGAATTGTCAGTGCGGAATCCAGTGGTGCTCAGGGAATAGGGGCCGTCGTACAGGTGCGGGTCGGCCCACGTGGCGCTGATCGAGGTGCGGTCCTCGGAGGCGAACACCGTTCCCGACAGGGTCTGGTTGGCCCCGCGGAAGCTGCCGCCCGAGAGCATGCCCCACAGGTCGAAGTTGGATTCGGTATAGCCCAGGCTGCCGAACACCCCGCTCGCGGTCGAGTAGCCGAGCTGAAAATTGAGCGACCCCGTGGACTTCTCATCGACATGGACTTCCAGGTCGACCTGATCGGGCCGGTCCGCCGGAAAGAGCTTCTCGATGCGCAGGGGTCGCGGGCCGCCCCGGGGGCCGTTGAACACGCCGGAGCGTTCGATCTGGCGCAGGGATTCATCCGACTCGTCGTCGCTCCAGCGGTCCCCAGGATTGAGGTACAGTCCGCGGCGCGGAACATTGTCGCGGGTCACGCGATTACCGTGGAGTTCGACCCGGCCGATGTCGTATGGTCGCCCCTCGTCCAGGATCACACTCACATCGACGATGTGGTTGGTGGTGTCCACCCGGCGATCAACCCGGGTCTCGCACCGCGCGTAGCCCTGGTTCGAAATCACCCGGCGGGAACGTTCGATGGCGCCCAGGCCCTCATCGCTGCGGCTGCGCGCACGCTTGGCCCCGTCGCCATAGAGGTCGAGGCGCCTGAACCACGCACCCTCGGGCATGCGGAAAGCCTCGCGCAGCGCCGCGGACGAGGCCACGGTGTTGCCCACGAAGTTGACCTTGCCCAAGCGGTAGCGCGCCCCGGCTTCGACGGTGTACACCAGCACGATGCGATCGTTCAGGGCACCGTCCGGCGCAAGGTCGGGTCCATGCCGCCGGCGTTCGTCGGTGGGCCGCACGTAATCGAAGG
>JBILDK010000133.1:0-7024 GCA_044352625.1 Planctomycetota bacterium | reverse complement strand
CTGGATCGGTAACCGTTCAGGGCCATAGGGTGGTTTCGGACCGGCCGGTGGTTGCCCTGATCGACTGGTCAAATGGACCCGCCCGCATCAGTGTAGCTGACCCGATGGGATCGGCGGTCGTGATCACCCTGACCGTAGATGGCCAGCAGGTGGCTGTCCCCATGGGCCAGGGCAACGATCGGGGGCGGACAGTGACGATGACCCTGCCGCAGCGGGCGCCCAATGCTGCTGGTTGAGGAATGACGCTCCGTGACTTCTCACCCTGACGGCTTCGACGGACTGAAGACAGGAACAAGCGGGGAGGATCGACTGCGCCGACACGATGGGAAAGAATGAAAGTGATCTCATGTGCACCACGTATCTCTGGACATGCACCAGTTGCCACCGTCCACGGCTCCAGGATGCCTTGTAGCGATCAACGGACTACCCTGACTGCACGAAACCGGCCCAATCGGGCATGCGTGCATCGCCGCCTTGGGTTGCATGTTGCCGACGAGCAGTGACAGGCCTCGCACGCCGCCTCATCGGCCTTTCGGTCGCTGTGGTTCGTTGAGCTGGTCTGGGCGGAGCGTAGACGTTATGGGGTATTGGATTCGGCTGGGACGCATTCACCCTGAACCGGTGCCATGTTTCGGGGGATGATCAGTTTTGTATCATTCGGAAAAAATCATGCGCCCGGTGGCGCTCTGATGCAGACGGAGAATGGTGACGGTGACGCGCTGCCCTAGGCGCCCGGCGCCGTTGCTCACCACCACCAGGCTGCCATCGTCAAGCCGTCCCACGGCCTGGCCCTTACCTTCGCCTGGCTTGTCGAGCAGCACCTCGATCTGGTCGCCGGGGCGCAGCGGTGGGTTGAGCACCGCTGCCAATGAGGACAGGTCCACCACGCCCACGCCCTCGGCCGCAGCGCGGCGCACCGACTCACGCTCGGCTGTCACCAGCCGGGCAGTTTCCAGCCGGCACAGCCGCAACACCGCGTCAGCCGCCTCGGTGGTGTTGGGAATCTCGGTTTCGTCGATCTCGATAGAGGGCGAGGTCAGTTCGCGCAGCGCCTTGAGGTTGTCGAGGGCGCGTTCGGCGCGGACGGTGCGCGCCGGATCGCCGCTGCGGCTCTCGCGTTCCCAGAAGGTCACCGCACTGCGGTGGATGAGCACCCGCTGCGCGACTAGGCCGGTGCGCAGCAGGGCCACCAGCCGGCCATCAGCCAAGGTCGCGACATCGATCGCCACCACGCTCGCATCACCCTGTTCGGCGTGCAGTTCAACAAAGGGCAGGATCACGCGCCAGCGGTCCACATTGCGCACCACGGTGATCATCACCAGGTAGGTGGTGACCAGGGAAACCGGCACATCGAGCACGCTGTAAAGACCATCATCCTGCAGCACGATGCGCAGCACCTGCAACACCAGGAAGGACAGCGTGAGGCCGCCCGCGAGACCTACCAGAAAGCCCACCAGGGAGCGCGTGAAGCGCCGACGGAAGGCCTGCTCGGCGGCGATCAGGGTGATGGCCACGGCAAAGCCCATGGCGGTGCCGAACCACCAGGGCATGGCCCCATCGAACACACGGCCAAAGATGATCGCGCCGTTGCTGTGCCCCGCCAGAGTTGAGAGAATCACGAAGAAGACGCGGATGAGGAGGACGAGCATGGATCAACCTGCCACGGTGGCGCACAGCGCATGGGAGATGCCACCGAAAAACGGCCGCCACTGCTGGCGGGCGAAGCCGATGTCGATCACCAGGGCGCGGGCCTCGGCGGGCGAGATGAAGCCCTGGATGCTGTCCTTGAGGTAGCGATAGGCAGCGGAGTCGCCCGCCAGCATGTGCCCCACGGTGGGGAATACATAACGCCCAAAGGTGCCGTAAAATGTCCGCGGCCACCACGTGGTCGGGCGAAAGAACTCCAACACGAGAAGCTGGCCGCCGGGGCGCAGCACCCGGCGCAATTCAGTCAGACTGGTCCGTGGATCACCAAAGTTACGCCAGCCATAGGCGACCATGGCTGTATCGAATGCGCCGTCAGCATAGGGCAGGTGCAGGGCATCACCGGCGGCCGCGCTCAGCGGTCGGCCGCGACGTTTGGCCTCGCCAGCGAGGAGCATCGGCACGCAAAAATCACAACCGTGCACGCGACCGGCCCGGCCGCGCTCGAGTGCGGCCAGAGCCAGATCATAGGTGCCGCAGGCTAGGTCGAGGACCTCACCGCGACCCGGCGCGAGCAGGTCCACGGCTTGGCGCCGCCATGCCACGTCCTGTCCGCCCGACAGCACCCGATTGAGCAGGTCATATCGCGGCGCGATGCGCCCAAACATAGCTTTGACGGCTTCAGACATGGGCGGAGATGGTTGCATGGCGGCAACGGGGGCAAGGGGCGTATGCGCCTCATGACGGGCCTGGGTAGACTTCAACCATGCAGCCCACGGCGCGGGCCGCAGCGGCGATCGACTCCAGCTCTACCAGCGGAAGCGGCGTGACCCACGCCTCGGCGGTGTCGCGCGCTGTGGTATAGACCTGAACCAGACGGATGACACAGCCGCCGGCACGTAGGTCGGCAAGGCGGGCAGCCCAGGCGGCAATCTCGTTCGCATCGGGACCGGCGCCGTGCAACCGCGCGAACAGGGACTGGATGACGATGGGTCGCTGACGCCCGGCGACGAGCAGGTTGGCCAGCACCCGGGCGAAGGGCACGGTGCTGCGATCGACCGTGCGATAGTAGGCCTCGCTGCCCGCATCGAGCTTGGCCCAGACCTCGGCGTGATCGCCCAGCGCCGCGATGCCGGCGGCGACAGGCGCGAGGTGGAGCTGGGTCGCGCTGGTGATGACCACCGCTTTGACCTCATCCAGGCCGTGCCAGGTCAGCACATCGTGGGCCAGGGCGCAGGCTGCGGCAAACTCGGCGGCGGCGGTCGGCTCGCCATCGCCACTGAATGCCACATCGTTGATCCGCCGCAGGTGCGGGGGCGTGGTGTCGAATGGGGGCTGGGCCCACAAGCCGCCCGCTACCGCCAGCGTCAACATCGCGTCCAGTTCGGCACGCAGCACGGCCACGTCTACTGCCCGTGGCCCGCCCGCCACGCGGCGGTCCACCGAACAGTAAACGCAGTCGAACGTGCAGGCCTTGTCGGGATTGAGATTCACCCCGATGGACAACCCGCGCGAGCGCCGGCTGATCACCGGATAGACGTAGCGGTTGTCGCGCCAGGTGCGCGGATGCTGGGTGAAGAGGGCGGTTGTGGACAGATTGGTGTGGTCGTCCGGTCGTGCGCTCATATCCCCCCCGCCACCGCCAACAGCATCTGCGCGTACAGTTCGCGGAAGCGCGGCTGATCCTGAGGGATGCGCTCCAGCACTCGGCCCGGATAGGCCTGATGGGATTCCTCATCGTCCATGGCCAATACTGCGTTGGGCGGGGTGATCATGAAGCTGTCGGGAATCCAGGCCGAGCGCGCGCCGGACAGGGCGCCGCCGATCACCGCTTTGCGCGCGTCGATGTGCAAACGGCCCAGCTGGTCGGCGAAGGCCAGGGCGCGGTAGGCGACCAGCGGCATGGCGTCGAAATGGACCGGATCGAAACCCCGGCGCTTGGCCTGGGCAAGCAGATCGGGATCGCGTTCGAGCACAGCAGCATCGCGGTAATAGGTCGCAACCCAGGCCGGCCGCTGCACCCCGACCCCGGCACCGATCACCACCACCGTGCGCCAGGTGTCCCAGGTAAGGATCAAGGCCTGGGGGGGCACCGAGGCTGCCGGATCGGCGTGGCCCGGGGCATCCATGCCCACCGGCCGGTTCAAGCCGGGCTGGGCTGCGTCCCCGTCCACCTCAATGAGGTCACGCTGTACGCCTGGCTCCTGATGTCCGGCCTCCTCACCAGCTGGGACCTCGGGCTCGGCCGCCGCCGCGACCGAGACCACGCTCAACGCGAGCAGCAGCGCCCGACAGCCCATGCTCAGAAATTCCGCCGCTGACGGGTTGAGGGCACGCCCTCGGCGATGCGGTATTTGGTCACCGTGCGCCGGGCCATATCGAGACCCTCCTTGGCCAGGATGTCCGCGATCTCTTGGTCCGAGAGTGGGTTTTTCTTGTCTTCAGTGTCGATCAGCTTCTGGATGCGCATCTTGACCGATTTGGAGCTTTCCGCTTCGCCGCCATCAGAGGAGGCGATGCCGCCCGAGAAAAAACTGGCCAACGGGATGACGCCGCTTGGCGTCTGAATGTACTTATCCTTGACCGCGCGGCTGACCGTGGCGACGTGCATGCCGATCTTGTCGGCGATGTTCTGACGCATCAGCGGGCGCAGCACCTCGACCCCCTGGTCAAGAAACGCCTGCTGGTGGCGGATGATCTCGGTGACGATGCGCAGCAGGGTGCGTTTGCGCTGGGCCACCGCGTCGATGATGAAGCGCGCGCCGCCGATCTTGTCTTTGAGGTAGGGGCGCTCCTTGGCGTCCGGCGGCAGGTTCTGCAGTATTTCGCTATAACTGTCCGAGACCTGGACCTTGGGCAGGCGGCCGTCCGGCACCGACACCACCCACTCGTCGCGTTCATTGCGCTCAACCGTCACATCCGGCACCACGTACTGGTTGCCCCCACGGGCAAAGGGCAGGCCGGGTTTGGGATCGAGTCGGCCGATGACCTCGGTGCCCTCCTGCACACGCTCGACCGGGACCTGGAGCTTGTCGGCGATCACCGGCAGGCGGTTGCGCAGCACGTCGTCGAGGTGGTCGCGGACCAGCATCATCTCGAAGGAGTTGTCACCCTTTTCGCGGGCGAGCTGCAAAAGCAGGCAATCATTGAGGTCGCGCGCGCCAATCCCGGCCGGATCACAACTGCGCACCAGCTCCCAGGCCAGTTCAGCGTGTTCAAGCTTTTCTTCAGGAAACAGCTCGGCGAGGGGCTCGCTGAGCCAGCCGCGATGGTCGAGCTGCCAGGCGATGTCTGCCACCAGTTCGCGCACCTCGGGATCCATTTCGGTGAAGCGCAGTTGTTCAATGAGGTGATCGGCAAGGGACGGCGCGCGGTCAGGAGTGGCCTCCAGCGCGGCCATCTTGTCGGGGGCATCCTCGTCGCGGTGCTGGGCCTTGCGCTTCCACAGCCAATCCTGCTCCGCTTGACTGAAACGATCGAAGGCGCCGTCTTGGCCGGCGGCGGCCTCGCCAGCACCCTGGGCCACCTCGACATCGTGCCCATCGACAATCTCAAGTGCGGGGTTCGACTCCACTTCGTTCATGATCCGCTCCTCAAGTGCCAGCTGCGGCAGCAGCAGGATCTCGATCGATTGGATCATCTGAGGCGTCAGCTTGAGCTTTTGCTCAAGACGCATGCCGAGGTTTTGGCGCAGGTGCAGGGACACGGTGGACTCCGTTAGAAGCAAATGCTAGGCCAAGGCCAGGGTGGGAGCAAGGCCATGGGGTGCCGCCGGATCAATGTGCTGACCTGGGGCTTGACCCATAGGGAAAGTTGAGTGGTCTTGTTCCAATGGTGCCTGCGCCAGCCACTAATGCGACCGAAACCAGCTCAGCCAGCCTCTGCCGGCGGCTTGAGGTCGCCGTACCGGTAATCCAGCGCAACGGCTGGGCTACCACGGCGCAGCTCGAACACATGTCGATCCTCGCCCAACAGGTGGTGGAGCCACTCCCTGCCGCGGGACGCAGCGTGCTCGGGACCTTCCTGTTGGAGCGCAAGTTGTTGACCAAGGAGCAGGTCAACGAGCTTGAAACCATCATTAAAGTTCAGGTCTTTTTTGCTGATTTCACGCTACACAAGAAGATCGGCAGTGGCGGCATGGGCACGGTGTTTCTCGCCACCCATTCCAGCACCGGCCGCGAGGTGGCGCTCAAGACCATCAACACCCGGCTGGCGGATGAGGGCGATTTTGTTAGCCGTTTCGTGCGCGAGGCCAAGGCCCTGTCGAGTGTGCGCCACCCCTACGTGGCTGAGATTATAGGCAGCGGCGAAGCCAACGGCCACTGCTGGCTGGCCATGGAGTTCATTGACGGCCCAAGCCTGATGAGCCTGCTCAAGGACCACAAAGTCCTGCCCGAACCCTACGCTTTGCACCTTGTCCGCCAGGTGGCAGAGGGCCTGCAGCATGTGTGGGACAGTGCAGGCATGGTGCATCGCGACATCAAGCCCGAGAACATCCTGGTGCTCCGCGACCGTGGCAACGATCAGATGTTTCCGCTCACTGACACCGCCAAACTGATCGACTTCGGTCTGGTCAAGACCAACCAAGAGGACGAACGCCTGACCCAAACCGGCATGACCATCGGCACACCGTTGTATATGTCGCCGGAACAGGTGCGCGGTGACAAGCTCGACTGCCGGAGCGACGTGTATGGACTAGGTACAACACTCTACCACCTGCTTACCGGGAGCACCCCATTCATCGGGTCCAGTCCAGGCGCGATCATGAGCGCCCACCTCACCCAGGCGGTGCCGGACCCGGGTGCCCGCGTCCCCAGTCTGGGCCAGGCCACACGCACCCTGGTCATGACTGCCATGGCCAAGGACCCGGATCAACGTTTTCTGACATTTTCTGGTTTCATCGCCGCCCTCGACAAGGCCCTGGCCGCGGTCGAGCACAAAACCAGTGAATTTCCCAAGCTGCTGCGCAAGCCGATGGTGCTCAAGGCACCTACCGCCACCAATCGGCGCAGCGATCAGGACAGCGGACGGATCGCCAAGGACCAGGCTGCCAGCAAACCGCAGACCACCACCTCGATCAGCCGGCCCACCACCCAGACGGTCAAGCGCCCGCCAAGCACTCACTTCGCCCAGCCGCCGACCACCACCTCAATGAAACCGGCCACCGTCCGGCTCACCAATACCGGGGCTGGCCCCATCGTTCCAGCCCCGCTGCCACCAGCTGAACCGAACAAGAACAGCGCGGCCTATGCTGATGACATTCATGAGTCGGCGGGTGTTGGTCTGCTGCCCTGGCTAGCCCTCGCAGTTGCCGTCGGCGGCTTCGTCGCCTACTGGATCTTTATTCGCAGTTGAAGCGGCCGCGCCTGGGCCAGCAGGG
>JBILDK010000132.1:0-7027 GCA_044352625.1 Planctomycetota bacterium | reverse complement strand
GCGTCATCCCCAGGCCACGGTGTTCTTCAATGGCTTGGCCAACATCGACACCCCGCTCAATCACGTGATCGAGCAGACCCATCTGGAGCTGGAAGACCTCCCCACCACCTGGGGTGGTTACGACAAGTTCCCGGCCCGGGCGCGCTTCTTCGCCTGCCATCCCCAGACCCGGGACAAGGCCATGCTCGCCATGTCGGGCAAGTTCCACACCATGTGGGGGGAGTTCGGTGGCTTCAAGCATGCCGACGCCATCCGCTTCGAGGCCGCGAGCATGATCGCCTACGGCGCGACCTGCTCGTTCGGCGATCAGCTCCATCCCAACGGGGCCTTCGATCTGGATACCTATCGCAACATCGGCGAGGCCTACGCCTACGTCGAGAAGATTGAGGAATACGGCCTCAACGGGCGGCCGTGCTCCAACCTGGCGGTGTGGCTGACCTGCATTAACCGTACCGACTCCCCCACCGCCATCGGCGGGATGGCGGTGGCAGGACCGCAAAAACTTGACCACGACTACGGCGTTACCCAGATGTTGATGGAGGCCAATCTCGACTTTGAGACCGTGATCGACGGCAACGATCTGTCACGCTTCGACACCGTCATCGTCACCGGCGGGCGTTGTCTGACGCCAGACGATGTCGATGCGCTTGAAAATTTCGCCCATGCCGGCGGCCATGTGGTCGTCATCGGCGGCAGTGCCCTCGATGCTGCAGGGACGTCATTCATACTTGATGTAGGTGGGGAATACCACGGTGCGGCACGCTTTGATTGCGATTACACCATCGCTGCAAAGGCGGTGCGCGCCGGCGTGGTGAGTTCGCCATTTCTCAACTATGAAGGCGCCTTGCGCTCTTCGCCTCGGCAGGGCACCACCGTGCTGGGACGCATCAGCGAGCCGTATTTCAGCCGCACCATGGGCGCCTATTGCAGCCATCAGAATACGGCTAACCGCACCGAACTCGCGGAGCACCCCGCCATCACCGTACGCCGGCTTGGCAAGGGGTCGATCACGTGGTGTGCCCACGCGATCGGTCGGATGTACTTCTACCATGGGGCGCGGCTCCACCGCCAGCTGTTCATCAACGCCCTGCGCCGGGTCTATCGCAAGCCAACGGTCGAGACGTCCCTGCTGTCAGGCGGCCGGGTGACGGTGGTGCACCAGGAGGACCGTCGCCGCTACGCCGTCCACCTGCTTTACGCCAGCCCCCAGCAGCGCGGACGCTGTTCGGTGATCGAGGACCTGCCGGTCCTCACCGAGGTACCGGTGACGCTGCGCGTGCCCCAGGCGATCATGTCGGCGGTGCTTCCGCTTTCTCAGACGAAACTGAAGCTGACCCGCAGCGCCGGCGAGGTCCGGGTGACGGTGCCCCGGGTCCAGTGCCACGAGGTAGTGGTGTTCTCGTACTAGCCACCTTCCCCTTTGCTTTCGCGTCTGCACCTTTGTGAAACCAGGACCGACATGAAGCTCTATCCGCAGTCCCAGTCACAATCCCCCGACCGGGTCCTGTTTGCCAACCCCGGGGCCAGCTACCGCGGCGCGCCCTTCTGGAGTTGGAACGGTACCCTGGAGCAGCCGGTTCTGCTGGAGCAACTCGACCAGCTAAAAACCATGGGCATGGGCGGCGCGCATATCCATGCCCGCACCGGGTTGACCACTCCGTACCTGTCTGATGAATTCATGGATTTGGTGCGGTCATGCGTTGGGCACAACAAGGCCAGCGGACAGTTGACCTGGCTCTATGACGAGGATCGCTGGCCTTCCGGATTCGCCGGCGGCCTGGTCACCAAGGATCCGGCCTTTCGTCAACGCTGTCTGATGTTCACCCCCCGCAGCTACGCCGAGGATCCGGGTAGCAGCACTCCGTGTCTGCGGGTCGAGCACGGCCGTCGCGGCGGCGGCCCCCTGATCGGGGTCTATGCCCTGCGCTTCGTCGCTGGCCGGCTGGCCAGCTCCCGACGCCTGCCGGCGGACGCCACGCAGCCGGCCCCTGACGAGACGGTCTATTGGGCCTACCTCGAAACCCCGCCGCCGTCGTCCTGGTACAATGGCCAGACCAATGTCGATGTCCTGAATCCGGCCGCCATCCGCCGCTTCATTGAGCTTACCCACGAACGTTACCGGGCTGAGGTGGGAGATGAGTTCGGCCGCTCCATTCCCGCCATATTCACCGACGAACCGCTGTTTACCGGCAAGTTCCAGGCAGAATCGGTCAACGACCGGCGCGACCTCTTCCTGCCATGGACCGCCGACCTCGCCGAGACCCTGTTTGCCGCCCACGGTGTCGACATCGCCGAGCACCTGCCCTGGCTCTTTTTCGATCCACCCATCGGCTCGGCCGGACCGGCTCCTGGTGTAGCGCGCATCCGCTGGTCCTGGCACGACCATGTCGCCGAGCGCTTCCGTCAGGCCTACGCCGAGCAGGTCGGTTCGTGGTGCAATCGCCACGACCTGCTCATGACCGGGCACCTGGAAAGCGAGTCCACCCTGGCCAGCCAGACCGCCAGGGCCGGTGAATGCATGCGCTTCTACCAGCCCATGCAGCTGCCCGGGGTCGACATGCTGCTGGACGAGATCGAGCTGACCACCGTCCTCCAGGCCCGATCGGTGGCGCGGCAGGAAGGCCGCCAAGGAGTGGCCTCGGAACTCTACGGGGTCACCAACTGGGATTTCACCTTTGCCGGCCACAAGCGCCAGGGCGACTGGCAGGCCGCGCTGGGCGTCACGGTGCGCGTCCACCATCTCGCCTGGTACACCATGGCCGGTGAGGCCAAGCGCGACTATCCGGCCCCGATCGATGCCCACAGCCCGTGGTGGCGCGAATACCACACAGTCGAAGACCACTACGCCCGTCTCAACACCTGTCTGACCCGGGGGACGGCACGCTGCCGGGTGGCGATGCTGCACCCGGTGGAATCGCTGTGGATCCGCTTCGGTCAGCTCGACGCCGACCAGGACGAACGGGAAAGCCTGGAGGCGCAGTTTCGCGACCTCACCACCTGGCTGGCCCATGGCCTGATCGACACCGACTACATCGCCGAATCGCTGCTTTGGCGCCAGCCCTGCGCCTGTGGCAATGGCGCGGTGACGATCGGCGCCATGACCTACGACACCATCCTGGTTCCCAGCCTCACCACCATCCGCGCCACCACCCTCGACCTGCTGGATCGCTGCCGAGTGGCCGGGGTGCGTGTGATCTTCGTCGGCCGGGCGCCCACCCTGGTGAACGCCCAGGCCAGCGGTCGCGCCCAACGCCTCGTCGCCGAGTGCCAACAGCTGCCCGGCGACCGTACCAGCCTGCTGCAGGCCCTCGCCGACCGGCGTGAGGTGACAGTGACCAGTCGAAGCGCCAGCGGCGCTCCAGACGGTCTGCTGCATCAGCTGCGTGATGATGGCGAGGGTCGCTGGCTGTTCCTGTGCAACAGCACCCACCACGACCACGGTCACTTGACCCTGTCGGTCAGAGGTGCATGGACGGCTGAACGGTGGGACACCACCACCGGCGAAGTCACGGCATTGCCCTTAGAGATCACCGCCGGTTGGAGCCGGACCTCCTGGGACTGCCATGCCGCGGGCCATATCCTGCTCCGCCTCTTGCCCAGCACGACAGGCGGTTCTCAGAGCGCCCCTCGGGCCGCAGCGGGCGGCGCAGCCGCCTGGTGGGAGAGCGGCGTCGTCGCCGTAGAGACCCCATCGGTGCGCCAGCTCGCCGTCGACGACCCCGCGACGGTCGAACGCGACGAACCGAACGTCCTGCTGCTGGATCAGGCAGTGGGCAGCCTCGATGACGGACCCGACGAGCCGCTGTGCGAGATCCTGCGTCAGGACAACCTCTGGCGTACGCGCCTGGGCTGGGGTCCGGTCACCTCCTTCATCGCCCAACCCTGGTCGGCAGGCAACCCCTCGCCAACCCACCGGATCCGCCTGCGCTGGACGGTGGTCTGCCGCATCGGGGTCCGCGGAGCCCATCTTGCCCTGGAACGAGCTGATCAGGCGATCCTGCGTCTCGATGGCCAGGTCATCGCCGCCCAGCCAGACGGCCATTGGGTCGATCGGTCGATCCGCACTGTCCCGTTGCCCGACCTTGCCCCCGGTACCCACCTCCTGGAGGCCGAGCTGCCTTATGGCCCGGACACCATTCTGGAGTGGGCCTATCTCCTGGGCGAATTCGGAGTCACGGTCAGCGGACGTCGGGCCGAGATCACCGCCCTGCCGGCGCGGACCAGCTGGGGCGACCTAGTGCCTCAGGGCCTGCCGTTCTATGCGGGAAATTTCACCTACCGATTCACGGTCGATCATCCAGGCGGACGGCTGAAGCTGCAGGCGCACCGCTTCCGCTCGCCTGTGCTCGGCGTCCGTTTGGATGGCTGCCCGGCAGGCACCATCGCCTGGTCGCCGTGGACGATCGATCTCGGCCAGGTCCCGGCCGGCATCCATGAAATTGCCCTGATCTGCCACGGCGATCGCCGCAATGCTTTCGGTCAGGTCCATCACGCCGCTGCCGAGCGCAATCGCTGGTGGGGTCCGGATTCCTGGCGTACGGCCGGGGCCGGCTGGAGCGATGAGTACCAGTTGCAGCCCCACGGCATGCTCAGCGCACCTATCCTAACCGCTCATCCAACCGAAAGGGCATCCCTATGAATCGCTCTCGTCGGCGGTCGCACCACCCATCCCAGCGAAAGACAACCCGTATGAGCACCCCGCGTTTTCTGGTCATTGTGTCCTCAATCATCGGCGTCTCGAGTTTGCTGGTCATGGCGAACTGTGTCGCGAAGCGCGAAGTGGCTTCCCCTGATCCAGTTGCGACGACGCCAGTCGTTCCCATTCCCGCACCCGTCCCAGTCGTCGCTCCGGTCATTGCCGCAAAGCCACCCGTCAGCGACGTTGGGGCCCTCATGGTGTCGATCCGCAACGATGCACGACTGACCAAGCAACGTGATGCCTTCATGGTCGAAGCGCGCACGATCGCCGCCCTGCCACTCGTCCGCAGGCCATACACCTATGCCGAGGTCGGCAAGCCCACCCGGTCCTGGATGGACGGCCGCGCCATCGCCCTCCACGCCGATCACGAGCCGTCTCGGGACACCTTTGCCCTGTCCCTGGCCGACTTCACCTCCTGCCAGAACCTCAGCAACGAACTGCCGATGCTGGCCACCGCCTTTGGCTTGACCGGTGATGAGGCGATCAAGCAGCGCATCCTCTCCCAGCTTGATGAACTGGCGTCGTGGTCGCCCCTGCAACGGCCCGGCTGGCAGCTTGTTCGCAAGGGCGACCGTCTGCCTGCCGATGGGAAGCACGGTTCCTGGCTGGGGACAGGCCTTGGGGTCCGCGCGATCGTGGACACCCTCGAGCTCCTTCCGCGCGACGTGGTATCCGCCGATCTGCGTGCTCGCCTGGAGAAGCTCCTCGCGGCGGAGATCGATCAGGTGGTGGACGATTGGAAGAGCAAGCGGCAATGGTTCGTCAAGTCCAACAACCCTATCACCAACCAATGGGTTCTGCCGACCGAGGGCCTCATCACCGCGTGCCTGTTCCTGGGCGTTGATCGCCATCGCGAAGCCTACGAACTCGGCGTCGCCAACATGATGATGTCATTCGACGTTCACGGCGTTGACGGCGAGTTTGAAGAGGGTTTCAACTACGCCGCCATGACCGTGCGCTCGTTCATCGCTACTGCCCGGGCCATGGCCAGCCACGGCGATGACCGTCTGCTGAAGCATACCTACCTGCAGCGTTTCCCGACCTGGCTGGTGCATCATCTCCAACCTGGCGGCTACCTGATCAACGCCTTCGACTGCTACTGGTCCCAGGCGGCACAGAATCCAGATTTTCCCCGCCTGCTTGCCGATCTTGCGGTCTACACCCACAGTCCGGTCGCCCACTGGGCGCTGATGCGCACGTTCAAACGCAGTCCGGCTTCACCCTCAGAACTGTTGGCACACGGTCTTCCAGCGCCGACTGACGACATGGCGCCACCGCTCTTCGCCGCGTACCCCAGGGCCACTCGGGTCAACTGGCGCAGTGGTTGGGACGATGCCGCCAGCGGCGCCTGGATCCGCGGTGGTCACTCCACCGATCAGCACGACAACGTCGACCGCGGCCATGTCAATTTCATCGTGGCTGGGAAGCCGATCCTCATCGAATCGGGAACCCCGGTGTACCATCACCCCCATGGCGCCAAGTTCTATTCCGCGATGGGTCATAACATCCTCCAATTGGGCGACGGCCAACCCAGCAAATCGCCGGCGCCGATCACCGTCCACCGCCTCGATGCGGCAGGCGGAGACATCACGGTGGATGTATCTGCCTGCTATGCGCCGAAGGCTACCTGGGTGCGACGGGTTACCTGGACTGCCACCAACATGACCGTGGTCGATACGGTCGAGCGGACCACTGCAGACGCGTCGACCACGCCGCTCTTCCGCTGGAAGCTCGGCACCAGTGATCCGGTGACCATCGCCAGCGATGCCGCCAAGCCCGGCGCCTCATGGCCAGACGCCACGATCACCATCGACTGCACCGAACCCCTGACGTTAACGCAGGAGCGTCTCCCTGACCACACCATGGATGTGTTCAAACCCTGGAATGGTCCCCAAGACGACCACCTCCACACCTGCCTGGTCGTCACTGCCCCGGCCACCGTCGCCACTCTGACCATCACCACGCGCATCGCTGCCACAGTGAAGTAACCTCCGGGGACCGGCTCCAGCGCCCAGAACACTGGAGCTCGTCGACGCAGACTGATCATGCGTAATCCTCCACAGACTCTGACGGGGTCTTTGACCGCACTGGTGTCGGCGCAATTGGCTGAGGTCATGACGGCGTAGTCGGTATCGCCTGCGTGGCAGCGGGCGATGACCTGCACAGCTAGGCGCGGAATTCGACCTATGGCTAGGCGGCAGTTTTCAACCCAAACGTCGCGGTTGATGGTTCATAGTCAGTGGTTCATGGTTTCGAGCCAGGGATTTACAGCGCCGGTGGCGTTCACCTGTTGGGTACGCGGATACAACGTTGCAACTCACGGTTGCG
>JBILDK010000131.1:0-7033 GCA_044352625.1 Planctomycetota bacterium | reverse complement strand
ATCGCCGACGCAGTGGCCTACAATGCCGAAGCCCAGGCAGCGGCGCTGCGCACGGAAAGTCCGGTGCTGGCTGCAGCCGAGGCGGCGGGCAGCCTGCTCATTCTCAGTGCCGTATATGACCTTGCCAGCGGCCTCGTTACATTTCATCCAGCCGCCAAAGTTACCCCTGCGTCCGAGGCGGCTCCCGCGGCTCCGACCAGCCACGGGCATTGATCCTCCGGGCACGATTCTGGCCCAAAGCACAATCAAAGAATATACTTGCCGATGGTTGAACATACTGGTATGTATGTTCAACCATTACGGAACTTTGTTCCAGGAGAACCATCCATGTCGTTCAGCGAAATGCTTAAGGCCAAGATCGGCGACCTCGCCCTTGCTGATGTCGCCACCACCATGGGCGTCGCCCTCCCCGGCCTGCGCAAGGCCGTTGCCGGCAAGAGCGTGCCCAATGCGCGCTCACTCGATAAGTATGCCGCCTTCCTCGGCATCAGCACCGACGAGGCCAAGGCCCTGGTGCTCGCAGCCAAGGCCAGCGCCCCGGTGAAGGGCAAGGGTGGGCGCAAGGCCAAAGCGGCCAAGGCCCCCAAAACCGAGACCGAAGGCAAGGCGAAGCCCGGGCGCAAGGCCAAGGGTGGGCGCAAGGCCATGGCCAAGGCTGGCAAGGGCAGCAGCGACCTCGCCGCTTCCCTCGGACTGATTGCCGAAGCCATTGCCAAGGCCGAAACCATCCTCGCCGACCCGTTGGTCAACCGGCTTTACTCCCTGGAAGGCGCTAAGCGCAAGGCTGCCGAAGCGATTCTCGGCTCGGTCCTCTGAGCCTGACCTCCTGCACAACCCGCAGCCGCGCCATGCGCGGCTGCGGGTTGTCCTTTTCGGGGGGCAGAGCAACATCCGCACCATGCCTGTCGTCCCCGTCTCGCCCAGCCGTCAACGCTTGCCCGCCTGGTTCAAACGCAGTCTTCCCGACAATGCCATCTCCGCTGAAACCAACGGCGTGGTGCGCAAACACGGCCTGGTGACCGTGTGCGAAGAAGCCACCTGCCCCAATCGCCAGGAATGCTGGTCGAAAAAAGCTGCGACCTTCATGCTCATGGGGCATGCGTGCACCCGCACCTGTACGTTCTGCGACATCGACTTCGTCCGCGCACCACCGGCGCTTGATCCGACCGAGCCGGAGCGCACCGCTGCCGCCATCAGGGAGCTTGGCCTGCGCTTTGCCGTCATCACCAGCGTCAACCGCGATGACCTCGACGATGGCGGGGCGGGGCATTTCGCCGCCACCATCACGGCGGTGCGCGCCGCCAGTCTCGGCACCTCGATCGAAGTGCTGACCCCGGACTTCCTGGGCAAGGCGAGCGCCATTGATACCGTGGTCGCGGCCCGGCCCGACGTTTATAACCACAACCTGGAGACCACCGCGCGATTGTATCCGACGGTCCGCCCCCAGGCGCGGTATCAGCGCAGCCTCGACCTCCTCAAACGAGTCAAGGCCGCCGACCCACGCATCTGGACCAAGTCGGGCATCATGGTCGGTCTAGGCGAGACTGATGACGAGGTGCGCCGGGTGATGGACGATCTGCGCGCCCACAACGTCGATATCATGACCATCGGTCAATACCTGCGCCCGTCGCTGACCCATCATGACGTGATCCGTTTTGTGGAGCCGTCAATGTTTGAACAATACCGGGAATGGGGCCGCGCCGCGGGCTTCGCCTATGTGGCAAGTGGACCCTACGTCCGTTCCAGCTACGTGGCCGAGGAGGTGCTCAAAGGCGCCCTCGACTTGGCCGACCTTCCTCGCATTCAAGGCACCTGAACGATGCGTATTGCCCTGCTCCTCATGGCCGCCCTGCTTGCCGGCTGTGCCCGGGTCGATGTCTTGTACCACAGCGTGACGCTTGGTGAGATGCGCAACCGGCTCGAACTGGAGCGCAAAGACGTCAACTTTGCCGGCTTCTACTATGTCGGCAGCGATGACCGGCAACATTTTATGGTGATCAAGCGCAACAAATCGCCCGACCTGCGCTACGCCCTGTTCAAAGAGTTCTGGAAGCCTGCCACCGAGCGGCACTTCTTCGTCCCCGAGGGCGAGTGGATCAAACTCGAAAAGCTGTGATCATGAAAACCGCATTTGATGGCTTCGAGACAGCGAGTTGCAGCGTTGTATCCGTGCACCCAACGGGTGAGCGCCACCTGCGCCGTAACGCCGTGGCTCGAAACCATGAACCATCAACCGTGACGTTTGGGATTACCCACCCCGCCACGACCGCCGCCAGGCGCCGGGGCTCTGTCCGGTGATGGCGCGGAACTGGCGGGCGAAGAAGAACTGATCGCAATAGCCCAAGCGCGTCGCCACCTGCTCCAGGGTCGCCCCGTCGGCGAGTTGGCTCTTGGCCAGGTCGAGACGCCGAGTCACGCGGTAACGCGAAGGCGACATGCCCAAGCGTCTGGAAAAAACCTTGCGCAGGCGCTCATAGGTGCAGCCCAGCCGGCGGGCGAGGTCATGGAGATCGACAGCCTCAGTCAGACGCTGCTCCAAGGCCGCGCACGCCGCCGCCACGAGGTCGGCATCCGTACGGTCGGTGGCATGGGCGCGGTGTCGGTGCCGGATATCCGCCAGCAGCAGATGCACCCGCGCCGCCAGCAGGGCCGAATCTCCAGGTCCGGTATCCCGCAGATCGCGAACGATCTGATCGAACTGGGCGACCAACGTGGTGTCGTAGCCCGGTGAACGCACAGGGTCGACACGGTCGAGCAGACCGTCATTCTCCAGCTCCTTGAACAGCGGACCGCGAAACATCACCCAGACTTCCGACCAGCGCAGGCCAGTGCCACGACCATACCCATGGCGCAGGTCGGGAAACAGGGTCAAGACCTCGCCGCGGGCCACGCTCTGTCGTCGCCCAGTGGCATCGCTATACCAACCACCGCCGTCCAGCAGATACACAAGCGCGTAAGACCCCAGGCGTCTATCGACAAGTTCATCGTTCTTGTCGATTATGTAGCCGCCGGCAAAAACGCTGGCGAAGCGTCGATCGTCGGGCTGGCGGAAATGATTCCCGCTCTCATCTGGTTCCATGAGGATTACCCCATCTGACACAAAGAGAATAGCAGCCGGTGCATCCAGGTCGAGTCCCCGGGCGATAGACTGGCCATCATGACCCCTCGCGACAACCTCCTCGCCCTCTACCGCCGCCAACCCTACGAGCAGATGCCCCCGGCATTCCTCTTCTGCCCGGGGCTGGAGGCCGAGTACCGTCGTCGCTATGGAGATGGTCCCAGCGCCGAGGAACGATTCGGCTGCGCATCGAGCCACTTCTGGCTGTCGGCCCCGACCGAGGGCGGCACGCGCGACTGGTCCACCTTCTACGATTTCGAACTGAAGGCCGGTACGACGTACGACATGTGGGGCGTGGCCCATGAGTTGGGCAGCGAGGCCGCCCACCACATGACGCGCATGCGCCATCCGCTGGCCACCGCGCGCACCGTCGACGACATCATGGCCTACCCGATGCCCGACTACGGCGCGGCCGACGTGGCGGAGCTCCGCCGGCGGGTGGATGAGGCCCACGCCAAGGGTCTGGCCTTCGTCGGCGAGATGGCCTGCACCGTGTGGGAGTCCGCCTGGTACATGCGCTCGATGGAAGCGCTGCTGGCGGACATGGCGGATGAGAGCCCTCTGGCCACCGCCCTGCTCGACCGGGTCACCGCGATCAACACCAAGCGCGCATTGCTCTATGTCGAGGCCGGCGCCGACATGCTCGCCCTGGGCGACGACGTCGGCACCCAGCGTGCGCTGCTCATGAGCAAGCGCATGTACCAGCAGTGGATCAAGCCGCGCCATGCCGCCGTGATCGCCGCCGCCAAGGCGGTGAAGCCCGATCTGCTGGTGCAGTACCATTCCTGCGGCCATGTCACCCCGCTGATCGACGATTTCATTGATGCGGGCATCGATATCCTCAACCCGGTCCAGCCCGAATGCATGGATGTGCCCGACGTGCTGCGCCGCTTCGCCGGCCGCATCTCGTTCAACGGCACCATCGGCACCCAGTCCACCATGCCCCACGGCACCCCGGATGAGGTCCGCGCGATGGTGGCCCGCAACCTCGAATTGGCCGGCCCCAACGGTGGCCTGCTCGCCTGCCCCACGCACATGCTCGAACCCGAAGTGCCGTGGGCCAACATCGAAGCGTACGTGGACGCCTGCCGCGCGTGGTCGCCGGTGCTGGCCTGAACTTGAACAACGTGGTTGGTGGTTAGTGGTTGGTGGTGGGGGACTGGATCGCAGCGCGATGCGGCGCACGGCGGTCCACCCAACCACCAACCACCAACCACCACCTGCGACCAGCAGGCAGAAAGCCATCACCCCGGCCTTGCGGCCGGGGTGATGGGTGACGGGGGCCGCCGATAAGCCGGGTTCTGTCGTGAACGGCCATTTCTCTCGCGACCGGCATTGCTGCCGGCCTTCATGCATCCGATTCGCCCCTCAAGCGGCGCGGGCAGCGCCATCGGGGCGGTCTGGGCTTGCTCCAGGAGGGGTTTGCCATGCGGTCCGCCTCGCGGCGTCCCCGGTGGGCTCTTACCCCACCATTTCACCCTTACCCCCGGCTTGCGCCGGCGGCGGTATCATTTCTGTGGCACTGTCCCTATCTTCCCGTCACGGAAGACGGCTGCATTTAGCAGCCTCCTCGCCCTGTGGAGCCCGGACTTTCCTCGGCCACCCCTTGCGGGGCGGACGCGGCCGTCTGGCGGCGCGGGGGAGACCATAGTCCGCGCCGCCAAACACCAAGCCTTGTTCAGGCCTTGGCGCTGAAGTCCGGCACCCGCGCCGACATCTGGGTGAAGTCGAGGTACGTGTAGATCGACTTCTCGAAGGGTGAGACGCACTTCGCCATATGGTCGAGGTATTCGGCTTTGGAGGGGATGCGGCCGAGGATCGAGATCACGCCGGCGAGTTCTGCCGAGCCGAGGTAGCACAGCGCGTCGCGGCCCATGCGGTTGTCGAAGTTGCGGGTCGAGGTCGAGAAGATCACCGCGTTCGGTCGCACCCGGGCCTGGTTGCCCATGCACAGCGAGCAGCCGGGGATTTCGCGGCGCGCACCGATCTTGCCGAACAGGCCATAGTGCCCTTCCTGGTTCAGCACCGCCTCGTCCATGCGCGTCGGCGGGCAGATCCAGGTGGTGCTGGTGAGGTACTCGACCTTGCTGTGCTTGTAGACGTTGGCCAAGGCGCGGAAGTGGCCGATATTGGTCATGCACGAGCCGACGAAGACCTCGTCGACCTTGGTGTTCTGCACCTCGCTCAGGGTCTTGATGGCGTCGGGATCATTGGGGCAGGCGAGCAGCGGCTCGCTGATCGCGTTCATATCGATCACGAAGACCTTGGCGTAGCGCTGGTCGGCGGCGTCGTTGACGCTGCCGATGACGCGGCCCTGGCCGTCCTTCACCGGGATGGCGTTGACCAGCGCGAGGCCGCCGTCGGCGCGCAGCAGTTCGGGCTTGGCCAGCCAGGCATTCATCGCGTCGATGCGCGCCTGGAGGGTGGCCTTGTGGCCGTAGCCGTCGAGGATCATGGCGGTGAGCAGCGCGACATTGGACGTGAGGTAGTCGGCGACGGACTTCTCGCTGAGGTTCACGGTGCAGCCCGAGGCGCTGCGTTCGGCGCTGGCGTCGGACAGTTCGAAGGCCTGCTCGGCGGTGAGGTCCTCCAACCCTTCGATCTCCAGCACGCGGCCGCTATAGACGTTCTTCTTGCCCTTCTTCTCCAGCGTGAGGTTGCCGCTTTGCAGCGCGATCCACGGGATCGCGTTGACCAGATCGCGCAGGGTCACGCCGGGCTGGAGTTTTCCGGTGAAGCGCACCAGCACCGACTCCGGCATGTCGAGGGGCATGTAGCCGATGGCAGCGGCGAACGCCACCAGGCCCGAGCCGCCGGGGAAGCTGATGCCGATGGGGAAGCGGGTGTGCGAATCGCCGCCGGTGCCGACCGTGTCCGGCAGGCACATGCGGTTGAGCCACGAGTGGATGATGCCGTCGCCGGGGCGCAGGGCGACGCCGTTGCGCTCGACAATGAACTCCGGCAGCCAGCGGTGCATCGCCGCGTCCTTGGCGGTCGGATAGGCGGCGGTGTGGCAGAAGGACTGCATCACCAGGGGCGCCGAGAAGGTCAGGCAGGCGAGCTCCTTCAACTCGTCGGCGGTCATCGGACCCGTGGTATCCTGGCTGCCGACGGTGGTGGCCTTGGGCTCGCACGACAATCCGGCGCGCACGCCATTCACGCCGCAGGCGCGGCCGACCATCTTCTGCGCCAGGGTGTAGCCCTTGCCGTCGTCGTTGGGCAGCACCGGCTTGGCGAAGTTGGCCGGGTAGGGCTTCTTGAGCAGGTCGCAGGCCTTCCAGGTCAGGGCCTTGCCGATGATCAGGTTCGAGCGTCCACCAGCGCGGTACTCGTCGAACACGGTCGGGCTCTTGATCTTGCCGGTGGTGAGCGGCTGACCGTTCTTGAGCACTTCGCCAGTGCGGGTCTTGATGGTGATGGTGTCGCCGGTGGCGAGCTGGCTCACGTCGCAGGTGTAGGCCATGCCGCCCGCGTCGCGCCAGGTGTCGAGGAAGATCGGCGCGATGATGCCGGCGAGCAGGAACGCCGCGGTGCGTTTGTTGGGCACGCAGGGGATGTCGCGGCCGGTGTACCACATCGCGGAATTGGTCGCGGATTTGCGCGACGAGCCGGTGCCGTACACGTCACCGACGATGATCGTGCGGATGCCGGCGGCGCGGCGGCGCATCAGCTCGGCGTTGCAGGCCGGGTCCTTGACCTTGTACATGTCCAGCGCGTGGGCGGGGATGTCCGGACGGGTCACCGCGGATTGGGCGGGCGAGAGGTCGTCGGTGTTGGTCTCGCCGGGAATCTTGTAGACCACGCCGCTGATCTCGGGCTCGATCTCGCTGCGGCAGGTGAACCACTCCGCCGCGGCCCAGCGTTCGATGACCTGCTTGGCGTGGGCGTTGCCGCCCTCGGCCAGCCTGGCCACCA
>JBILDK010000130.1:0-7056 GCA_044352625.1 Planctomycetota bacterium | reverse complement strand
GCCTACAAACCCCACCCGTGATGCGGGCGTAGCTCAGTTGGCTAGAGCGACTGCTTGCCATGCAGTAGGTCGAGAGTTCGAGTCTCTTCGCCCGCTCCACAACGAAACCCTCGGTGCAAGCCGAGGGCTCTTCGTTTTCTGGGGGTGGGGATGACGGGGGCTGAAAGCCGGTTGTTCACAAAAGGTGCCACTCCGGCGACAAGGTTCATCGATCATCCACCTGGAACCCTTCGTCCGGCTGACCCTGAATCGGCCAGGATGCAGACCTCGGGCACGTCCCCCGGCAGGCGCTTGGTGATCCGGCATCGCCCACACCATCCCCTCCATGCCCACCAGTGACGCCGTTGCGCCCAGCCTCAGTACGCTCGCCTCTGCCGTGGCCGCGGCCCTGCGCTTGCGCCCGCAACAGGTCGAGGCCACCGCCCGGCTGCTGGATGACGGCGCGACCGTGCCGTTCATCGCCCGCTACCGCAAAGAGGCCACCGGTGGCCTTGATGAGGTCGCCATCGCCGCGATCAGCGACGGGATCACCCGCGTTCGCGAGCTGGAGAAGCGCCGCAGCGCCATCCTCGACTCCTTGACCGAGCGCCATCTGCTCACCCCGGCCCTGCGTGCGGCCATCGTCGCGGCGCAGCAGCTCGCCGAGTTGGAGGACCTCTACCTGCCGCACCGGCCCAAGCGGCGCACCCGCGCCCAACAGGCCCGCGAGCGCGGCCTGGCGCCCCTGGCCGAGGCCCTGCTGGCCGGTGGCCGTTTCCCTGATCCCGCACCCTTCGTCACCGCCGAGGTCCCCGATGCCGAGGCTGCCCTGGCCGGGGCGCGCGACATCATCGCCGAGACCATCAGCGAGCACGCCGTCACCCGCGGCGAACTGCGGCTGCTCTTCCAGCGCCAGGCCCGCCTGGTCTCTGCCGTGGCCCGGGGCAAGAAGGAGGACGCGCAGGCCGCCACCTTCCGCGACTGGTTCGACTGGAACGAGGATCTGGCCCGCGCCCCCTCCCATCGCCTGCTGGCCATGTTGCGGGGTCGCGAGCAGGGCGCGCTGTCGTTGTCCGCCCTGCCGCCAGAGGCCACCGCCCTGGCCCTGCTGCGCCAGCGTTGGCTACGGCCCGACCGTCATCAGGGCCGCGTCCGCGAGCAGCTCGACCTGGCCATCGTCGATGGCTATGCGCGGCTGATGGCGCCGGCCCTGGAGACCGAGGCGCTGAACGCGGCCAAGGAACGCGCCGACGCCGACGCGATCCAGGTGTTTGCCGAGAATCTCCGCGCGCTCTTGCTGGCCGCGCCCTATGGCCGCCGCGCGGTGCTGGCGGTCGATCCCGGCCTGCGCACCGGCGGCAAGACCGTGGCCCTGGATGATCAGGGCACGCTGCTCGCCTCCGCCACCATCTATCCCCATGAGCCGCGTCGCCAAGCCGAGGCCGCCACCATCCTCCGTGGCCTGCTCGCCGCCCACCACCCCGCCGCCATCGCCGTCGGCAATGGCACCGCCGGCCGCGAAACCGCCGATTTCATCGAGGGTCTGGCCCTGGGCATCCCGGTGGTGCTGGTCTCGGAGTCCGGAGCCTCGATCTATTCCGCCAGCGAGGTGGCGCGCAACGAGTTCCCTGACCTGGACCTGACCGTGCGCGGCGCGATCTCCATCGGCCGTCGCCTGCAGGATCCCCTGGCCGAACTGGTCAAGCTCGACCCCAAGTCGATCGGTGTCGGCCAGTACCAGCACGATGTCGATCAGGCCCGGTTGCGCGAGTCCCTCGAACGGGTGATTGCCAGCTGCGTCAACGCGGTCGGGGTCGAACTGGCCACCGCCAGCGAATCCCTCCTGACCCATGTGTCGGGGCTGGGACCGGCCCTGGCCAAGGCCATCGTCACCTATCGCCGCGAACACGGCGGCTTCGGCGAACGCCGCGAACTGCTGAAGGTCCCGCGGCTGGGCGCCAAGGCCTTCGAACAGTGCGCCGGCTTCCTCCGCCTGCGTGACAGTCGCGAGCCGCTGGACGCCAGCGCCGTCCATCCCGAACGCTATGCCCTGGTTCGCCGCATGGCCGCCGACCTCGCGGTGCCGATCACCGGGTTGATGGGGCGCACTGACCTGCACCAGGGCATTGACCTGAAACGCTGGTGCGGCGACGGCGTTGGCGAGCCCACCATCCGCGACATCCTGGCCGAACTGGCCAAGCCCGGTCGCGATCCGCGCCCAGGCTTCAACGCCTTCGCCTTTGCCGACGTCCACCGCCCCGAGGACCTCAGCCCCGGCATGCTGCTGCCCGGCATCGTCACCAACGTCACCCGCTTCGGCGCCTTCGTCGACGTGGGCATCAAGCAGGACGGTCTGATCCACATCTCGGAAATGGCCGACCACTTCGTCAGCGACCCCGCCACGGTGGTGCAGGTCAACCAGCAGGTGCAGGTGCGGGTGATCTCGGTGGATCTGCAGCGCGGGCGGATCGGGTTGAGCTTGAAGCGGAAACCAGCCTGACCCATCTCAAGCCGGCACGATACCGCACGACGACACGTGCCCTGGTCGATCGCTTCGTGTGCTCGCGGCGGATCGTGGCGTGGGTCCCTCCTCGCGCTGTATGGTCTGTCCAGCGGTCTTTCCCGGTGGCGTCAACGGGGGCTTCCCGCTGGCAGCGATCTACCCCGTCCTGCAATCCGCACCGCCACAGGTGAGCGATCGTGTCGTTTGCACGGGGCTGAGAGCCTGAGCAGAAACCCCTGACCGAGGAGACGGCGGGGATCGTCGAGTGACCGCAAGGAAGACGAAACGAAGCGATACTGGAGGTATCGCGAGTGGAGTCTGACGCCGCGGGCGCCGACGAGATCCGACGTATCCGACCGAAGGAGTTTTTGCTCAGGCTCTGAGCACGCCGCCCTGGCTTGAGTGGGCAGACATGCGGCGGATTCATCGGCACGATTTGTGCCCTGGTTCCGCCAGATCCGACCCATGGCCCACGTCAACCACCGCTTCGACCTGCTCACGCTCGTCACCTGGTTGTTCACCGCGTTCTTGCTGGTGCTCATTCCGGTCTATCTGAACCGCTACGGGCCGACCAACTTTCTCTATGTCTGCGACCTCGCCCTGCTGCTTACAGGACTGTCTCTGTGGACGCGGTGGCGTCTTCCCGCAAGCCTGGCGGCAGTCGGCATCCTGGTGCCCCAGGCGCTGTGGACGGCCGATCTGCTGGTGCGCCTCGCTGGATTTTCGCTTTTGGGCATGACCGATTAGATGTTCGACAGCGGATCACCTCTGTTCGTGCGGCTGCTGTCGCTGTTCCACGTCTGGCTGCCCGCGCTGCTGCTGTGGCTGGTGCCGCGCCTGGGTTATGATCCGCGCGCCTTCTGGGTGTGGACTGGGCTCGGCACCATTTTGCTGCTGGTCAGTTATTTCCTGCTGCCCGCGCCCCCGGCACCGGCCGCGACGCCTGCGCTGCCGGTGAACGTCAACCTCGTCTACGGCTTCAGTGATGCGGCACCGCAGCCCTGGATGCCACCACTGGCGTACCTCGGTCTGCTGATCATCGCCATGCCGCTGCTGTGCTACCTGCCGGTGCATCTGCTGCTGCGTCGGTTTGCGCGCAGAGCGTGCGGCCTTGCCGGTGACCCCGGCGAAGCCACGCGGGAATCCAGGGCGCATCCCGAGCAGGCCGGTCCCAAGGAGCGCCGTATCGTGCGGGTGACTGCAGGCGGCCTGGTGGTCGGAGGCTTGGCCGCATTGGCGGCGTTCCTGATCGCCCGGGTCATCCGATGACCGCCCGCGAGCGCCTGGACCATCCCATCACGCTGCCTCCTGGCAGTCGATCGCTTCCCTGCATCGCCGCCGCTGACGGCGTGGTCGTCGGCACGGTCCACCTCCAACGACGCGACATGGAGGATGTCGACGGCGCAGCTTATCGGGTGTTCAGCCTTGCTGAACTGCGCCACGCCGTGGAACTGACCCACGATCAGCTGGAGAGCTTCCAGCGTCGCATCCACAGCCGGATCAAGGAGGCCGTCGCCGAGGTGTTCCGTGCCCATCTGGCGATCCTGCGCGACAAGGAGCTGATGGAATGGATCGAGGGCGGCATCCGGGCCGGGCGGCCGGCCGTGGCGGTCATCCGCGAGGCCTACGGCCATCACATGGAATGGTTCTCGCGCAGCCCGGTAGCCCGATTGCAGGAGAAGGTCGAGGATCTCCAGGACATTGCCAACCGCTTGGTGCGGAACCTCCTGGGCCGGGGGCAGGTCGGCGGCGGTTTGCATGGGCGGATCGTGGTTGCGCACAGCCTGTTCCCCTCTGACCTGCTACGGCTCGTCGCCCAGGATGCCGCCGGTGCAGTCCTGATCGGCGGCGGATCCACGGCGCACATCAATGTGCTGGCCAGGTCGCTGCAACTCCCCCTGGTGGTGTGCGCGTCGGCGGTGGCGGAGCAATTGAGCGAAGGCATGCCGGTCCTGCTTGATGGTGGTCGCGGCGTGTTGCTGGCCGCCACGGACCCGATCGTCCTGGCCAGCTACGGACCCGCCACAGCCGCAGCGACGGCTAAGCCGACCCCGCTGCGTCCTGGGACCACCACGGCAGACGGCCAGCGCATCCGCCTGCTGGTCAACGTCGGCTTGCTGGGCGAAGCCCAGATGGCGCATGACCTGGGAGCGGATGGGATCGGCCTCTACCGCAGCGAGATTCCGTTCCTCCTGCGCGACGAGCCACCTGGAGAGGATGAACAGGTCGCCATCTACCGCCGCCTGTTCGATCTGGCTCCAGGTGGTGACGTGGCCATCCGGCTCCTCGATCTGGGGGGTGACAAGATCGCCGCCTATTTCCCCCATGACCTTGGCCCGAACCCGTCCCTGGGCCTGCGCGGCATCCGCTTTTGCTTCCGCCATCCCGAGATCTTTGCCACCCAGGTGCGTGCCATCCTGCGCGCCGGGCACGGCCGGAACCTCCGCATCCTCATGCCCATGGTGTCGTCGGTCGACTGCTTGCGGAGCGTCCAGGGCGTGGTTGCGTCCTGCTGTGCCGCCCTGACCGCGGCGGGTATCGCCCACCATGCCACACCGCAACTGGGGGCGATGATCGAACTGCCCTCGGCCGTCCTCCTGGCCCACGAGATCGCCCGCGAGGCCGACTTTCTGGCCCTGGGCACGAACGACCTGGTGCAGTACATCTTGGCGGTCGATCGCAGCGATGATCGTGTAGCAGATTGGTACATTCCCTGGCATCCGGCCGTGCTCAGAGCGCTCAAAATGGTCGCTGACGCCGCGGTGGCCGCGAAGCGACCGCTATCGGTCTGCGGCGAGATCGCCTGCGATCCACTCCTCATGCCGGTGCTCATCGGCATGGGCATTTCAGCGCTCAGCGTACCGCCGCGGGCCTTGAGTCGGGTCCAAGCCGCCATCACCGCACTACGCTGGGACACCGCCGCAGCTCTGGCGGTACGGGTGCTGGCCTGTGCCTCCATCGCCGAGGTCGAGGATGCCCTGGGCATGCCTCCGGCCAGGCGGAGGAAACGCGAGCTGGGGCAGTACCCCTGACCATGCACGACAGCCAACCATCATGATATTCACCGACTACTACCGGGTCATGGGCATTGCTCCTCAGGCCACGCCCGACGAGATCAAGACCGCCTACCGCAAGCTGGCGCGGACCTACCATCCGGATGTCAACCAGGAGCCGGGCACCGTCAAACGCTTCACCGATATCGGCGAGGCCAACGAGGTCCTGGAGGATCCGGTGCGTCGAGCCGCCTACGACAAGCTCCGCGCCGACGGTTGGCAGGACGGCCAGGAGATGCATGCGCAACCTCCGCCTCAGGGCCGTGAGCGGTCTGATGGCTCAGCACCCGGGGAGGACGCTCAATTCAGCGATTTCTTCCAGTCCATGTTTGGCGGTCGAACGTCCGGGGCCCGGCGCCGCGGATCACCACGCAGTGACTATCAGGAACGTGGCGGTGACCTGCATTACACCATCGCGGTTACACTGGAGGAGTCGTTTCATGGCTCAAAACGGCAGCTCACGCTGCAATCACCCGCCATCGATGAGCACGGGGCATTGGCCGCCAGTTCGCGCACGCTCACGGTCACGATTCCCAAGGGCGTCCTCCAGGGGACTCAGATCAGACTCCGCGGTCAAGGCCATCCCGGGTCCAACGCCGACCTGAACGGCGATCTCTACCTGGAGGTCAATCTCGTGAAACACGCCCTGTATCGCTGCGCAGGAGGCGATGTCCTGCTGGATGTGCCGATCGCCCCCTGGGAGGCCGTCCTTGGCGCCAAGATCGACGTTCCGACCTTGGACGGCATCGTAACTGCCACCATCCCGAGTGGTGCTCAGCAGGGTCAGAGGCTCCGGCTCAAAGGGCGCGGGTTGCCGCATGATCCGCCTGGGGACCAGTACCTCACGCTGCAGATCGTGGTTCCACCAACCGCCAGCGATCAGGTCATGGACATCTACCGGACACTCGCCAAAGCGTCAGCATTCGATCCGCGTTCACAGCTTAGGAGCCAACCGTGAGCGAGGACCTGCTCATTGGCGAGGTTGTGGTCGAATCCCAGACCTATTCCCTCGTCCAGGTCTGCGTGATCTGCGGTGTCGCAACCGACCGCATAGCTGGCCTGGTCGCTTTCGGCATCATCGCGCCAACAGGAATTTCCCCCTCCACGTGGCGCTTCAACGAATTCGCCCTCCATCGCGCCAAGAAGGCGTTTCGCCTGCACCGCGGTCTTGGCCTGGATCTCCAGGGACTTGCCCTGACGCTCGAACTGCTGGATGAGATCGACCGCTTGCGGGCGCAGGTCGACCGGACGCACGCGTCGAATCCGATTGCGTGATGTGCAGAGTGGGACCGCTCGAGGATGACCGTCCCTGCGATTGATCAGTGGGATCGAAAGGGATGGGCGAAACCGCTGGCCGACAGAGTACCGGTTGAAATTCGACCACGGTACGGTTGAATTACAGCCATGCTCAAGCGTTTCCTGATGCCCGAGGTGGCCTCGGCCCTGGGCGATACCCCGGTCGTACTGCTCATCGGAGCCCGCCAATCCGGGAAGAGCACCCTCGTTCAGCACCTCGCGGCG
>JBILDK010000004.1:0-22291 GCA_044352625.1 Planctomycetota bacterium | reverse complement strand
AGCAGGGCGTGGTAGAGACTGGCGGCGAGGCCGTAGATGTCGCTGCGCTGATCCAGGTCCTGTTCGCCCGAGGCCTGCTCGGGGCTCATGTAATGCGGGGTGCCCAGGGCCAGACCAGCACCGGTGAGCTGACCCGCCTGCAGTTCGTGTGCATCGTTGTGCTGCCATACCTTGGCCAGACCAAAGTCGCAGAGCTTGGCGATGAACGGCTCCCCCGATCCGGGCGGAGCCTTGGCGAGGATGATGTTGGCCGGCTTGACATCGCGGTGCAATACCTGGTTCGCCCAGGCGTAGCGCAGCGCGTCGCCGATCTGCAGAATCAGCGCGAGGGCCTCGCGCTCGGTCAGCGGGCCGCTGTCGACGATCCGGGCCTTGAGGCTGGGACCCTCGACCAGCTCCATCATCAAATAGCGGCAGCCCGCGACTTCGCCGGTCGACAGCGAACGCACCAGATGCGGGTGGTCGAGGCGGATGCCGGCGTTGGCCTCGCGGGTGAATCGCTCCTGGTATTCGGGATTGGTGAGGAACTTCGAGGACAGCAGCTTGATCGCCACGTGGTCGTTGCCGCTGCGCACGCCGCGAAACACATCACCCATCCCGCCGCTGCCGATACGGCCCTGGATGGTGTAGCCCTCGACCTCCAGCGCCTTGAGCGTGGATGAACTCATGCCTTTGCGCAGGCGTCGCGCGCCCTCGTCGCTGAGATAGCCCAGGTCCTGGACCAGGAACCACAAGTCATGCTCGATGCCACGGTCGGCCAACGCCTGACGCTCGACCTCAGCCTTGTCGAGCTGCGCCTGGGTGATTAGGCCCTGATCGAGGGCCATCTTCACGAGCCGGTGTTCATCCATCGTCCCACAAGCTACCCCAGAATTTACGAGCCTGCAACCCGGGTGCAGGCTTCCCCTGGCGCCGCCTGCCGTTTGACTGCCGGCATGACCAGCCGCGCCCCCGCCCGCCGCTCCGCCGCCCTGCCCACGGCCACCCTGGGCACGCGCCGGGACACTCCGTTCACCTACACCCCGGCCCTGCTGGAGGCCATACCCCTGGTGGAGCGCCCGGAGCTGGCTGGACAGGCGGCGTGGGTCTCGAACCTGTGCCTGCGCTTCACCAGCCTGTGCCCGGTCACCGGCCAACCGGACTGGGCCACGCTGCATCTCAATTACATCCCCGCACGCATGCTGGTCGAGAGCAAGTCGCTCAAGGAGTATCTGGGCAGCTTCCGCCAGCATGGCGATTTTCACGAGGACGTATGCCGCACCATCGTCGCCGACCTGGTGACGCTGATGAAGCCGCGCTACTGCGAATTGTCGGGGCACTTCGACGCCCGCGGCTCGATCGCCATCTGGCCGTACGTGCAGTGGGCCCGGCCGCGCGATGCCGAGGCGGCCGCGATCCTGCGTGCACGGCGCACCGCCTATCGTCCGGGGGCCTACGGTCCGGCGGTCGGCACATCCGTCACCTGAGCACGTTTGAGCCGTCGTCGGTGGTGGCGGAATCGTTGATCTCGCCCGCTGGAACCGGCGCGTCCTCGGCGGGAAAGAGCGACTCGGTGGCGGTCACCAGCAGATGGCCGGGATGGGCCGCGCGCAAGGCGGCGAGGGCGGCCCGGGCCTCAGCATCATGGCCCAGGCGCTGGTGAGCCATCGCGCGGTAATACAGCTCGCGGGGTCCGGCGGGCTCGACCGTGGTGGCGGCAAGCAACCCGGCCCAGTCGCCCAGAGTGGCGAGGCGGGGCAGGGACGGACCCGCGCCCGGCTTGATCACGGCATCAGCGATCCATGGCCCGAGGATGGCGAGGGTGCCGCGCTGGGCTCCGTTGCCGGGGTCAGCTGCCGGGGTGCCATCGCGGTTGGCCCCGGCGATGGTCACATGGGACTCGCTGCGCCCCTCGACCCAGACCCGGGTCTCCAGCACCGCATCGGCCCCGCGATCGCGCCGTTCCAGCCGGATCACCGCCAGCGAGCGGTCCTGGCCGGTGAGGGCGGAGCCGATCTCGGGCGTGGCGAGCAAGTCAGCGTCGTGGATGTCGCGCTTGGCCAAGGCCGCCGCAGCCTCTGGCCCTACGAGCACCTGGACCCGGTCGCCCCCCTGGGCGCTGAGCCGTTCGGCCAGGGCCTTGCCCGCCGGATCGGCCTCTCCGCCCGCGATCAGGATAAGGATGATCAAGAGCTTGGTCATGGCGGTAGCATCGCCGACCCTGGGCCGGCGGGCAAGGGCTGGAGCGCCGGCCCCGGCCCCCACCATGCCCCGGCGTGCGCACCGTCCACCTCGCTGGGTTGTTGATCGTAACCGTGCTCAAGCGTCGACTGGCCTATCGCGGCGACTTGCTGTTGCAGGGACTGGACGAAATCATGCGCGGACTGCTCGCCTTTGCCCTGCTGGAAGTATACGTCAGCAAGAGTGGCGGCCTGGCCGGGTTCAGCCATGCCCAGTTGCTGTTCGTGCTCGGATTCAGCCTGGTCCCGATCGCCCTGTTCCACTGCTTCTGCGGCAATCTCTACAGCCTGTCGTCGACCTACATCATCCAGGGCAATCTCGACCGGGTGCTGCTGCGGCCCTATCCGGTGTTTTTGCAGATCTGTTTCGACCGCTTGGCGATCGAAGACCTCAGCGGCGCGGTGCTGGGGGTGCTGATCATGGCCGCCGCCGCCAGCCAGATCCCGGGCTTCGCCTGGGATCCGCTGCACCTCCTCCTGCTGCTGGTCATGCTCGCCTCGGCCTTCGCGGTGGTCCTCGCGGTCTTCATGGCCTTTGCCGCCACCGGCTTCTGGTTCGAGGACCGGGTCGGCATGGTTCCGCCGGTGTACAACCTCATGGACCTGGGGCGGTGGCCGAACGGAATCTATCCGTGGTGGCTCAAACTCCTGATCACGTGCCTGATCCCGTTCTCGTTTATCGCCTTTTATCCCGCCACGTTGTTTACCGGCGGTGCCACCCTGTGGCCAGGGCTCGCCACCCCGCTTGTCGCTGTGATCGCGCTCCTGGTGGCCAACGCCCTGTGGCGCCTGGGGCTGCGCCGTTACGATTCGACCGGCTCATGACCGGCTCCAGGGGTGAACCTGGGGCCGTATGCTGCGTTGACCTACGTTTTGGAGGCCGCCCCGATGTCTCGTCCGCGTTCCACCCGCCACCGCCCCCTGAGTTTCGGCTGGCTGATCCTGGCCATCGTCGTGGCATGCATTGCTGCCGTGATCTTTCTCGCCCCTGGCCTGCTGGCTGGTTTCGTCGGCACCGTGCCCAAGCCAACCGAACCCGGCCCGGCTCCCGCCGCACCAGGCGGCGTCAGCGCTGACCTCGCCGCCCGTGAGCGCGAAGCTGAAATGGCCACCGCCCCGGTGGTGACCGTGGCCACGCCAGCGCCCGTCACCACGGTGATCGAACCGGTCGCCAAACCGATCCCCACGGTCGCTTCCCAGGCCGACGAGGCCAAGGCCGCGAGCATGCTCGCCACCGCCGAGGAACGTTTCGCCGCTCTTGACTGGGCCAAGGCCACCAGCTCCGCCAAGCCGGTGCTAGAACTCAAGGCCACCCCATTTCAGCTCGCCCGGGCCCGTGATCTGGTGCGCCTGTCGCCGCTACTCGCAGACCTGTTCAAACAACTCGATGAACGCGACGAACTGAACCGCAATTATGACACCAACCCCAGCCTCATCAGCATCGACATTAATGGCAAGGCCACCAAAGCATTGCCGGTGACCGACCTGGTAAGCAAGGTCCCGGTGGTGGTCGAGCGCCAGCCGGTCGCCTTTGCCGAAAACCAGCGCAAGGCCGGGGCGCTCACCCTGCTGATCGAAGGCAAGAACGCCTGGACGGCCACCGAGCTGCGCACCGACAAGGTCCGCATCGGCGCCATCACCAAAATCGATATCGCCACGATCATGACCGAACGCGAGGCCGAGTTCGCTGCCAACCTCAAGCGACTCGCCGCAGGCGAAGGCGGCACCGACGCCACCACCTGGTACGCCGCCGGACGCTATGCCTATCGCAACCGCCTCGACCGCCATGTCGCCGGGCTGCTCGCCAACGCCATTGACCGTGATCCCATGCTCGCCACCTCGATCCGCGAAGACAAGGCAGCCACCCTGTTCGCCTCGGTCGTGGCCCACATGAAGCACGGCAACCAGCGCCAGGCCGACGCCTACATGGCGATCATCACCAAGCGCTACAAGGACACCGAGCAGGGCAAGCAGGCGCGACTGTTCTATGAGGGCAGGACCGCCGAACTGTTGGCCGCCGCCAAGGCCACTGCAGACAAGCAGCGCCGCGATGAAGAGACCGCCCGCGCCGCGCGCATCACCCGCGCCCAAGAGGCCGGCGACGATAAGACTGCCGCCGCGATCAAGCAGGAAGAGGTCGTGGAAGAAGACACCGAAGCTCCGGTGGCCGCTGTCAGCGGCGATGAAGGCAAAGCCGATGACCTCACCGCCCAGGCATCAAAGAAGGCTGCCAAGGCCATGGACCTCGGCAACACCAACGAGCGCGACGTCATCTATGGCGAAGGCAGGAAGCTGGCCGACCAGGCGGTGAAACTCTACATGGCCCTGATGCTCAAAGAGAAAGATCCCAAGCGCAAAGAAGAGCTCGAAGGCAAGACCCTCGCTGCCAACAAGATCAAATTCATGTGCATCAAATACATGCGTCCGTTCCACTAAGCGACGGCGGCGCTGATCTGGGCGTGCCGTTGGCGCCTGATCCTTAACAACGCAATGAACCGTAGACTTCAGGCGGGGTTAACAGGATGGGGAGGATGGGAAGGATGGAATTCACCGGGACATTCGACGGCTATATCCTCCCCATCATCCCCATCCTGTTCCTTTTTTCGAACTCACCCAGCGGGTGAGCGCGGAACATGCTCGATAGCTCTGAATCAACGACTAATGCATGCCCCTTGGCCGAGTCCATTGCGTTGTTTAGGTTCAGTGGCAAGCACTGCCGCAGGCACAACCGCCCGCGGCTTTCATGAACGCCAGCAGATGCTCGACCGGGGCGTTGGGCGGGATGTCGCAGCCCGAGCTGAGCACCACGTTTTTGAGACCGGCGACGCTGGCTTCGAGCGCGACGGTACGCTGGGTGATCGTCGCCTCGTCACAGCCAACGAATACGCCGGAAGGGTCGAGATTGCCGCACACCACCACATTCGCCGGGACCGCCTTGGCCGCAGCGGGCAGGTCCATGGGCTGACCGAAGTGCAGCGCGGTGGCGCCACTGGTAAGGATGCCAGGGATGTGCGCGATCTTGGCACCGCAGTTGTGCAGGATGATGCCGAACTCACCGTCCTCGACCGCGTCGACGATGCGCTTGACGTAGGGCGAGCTGAAGCGCGCCAGCATCTTGGGCGAGAGCAATCCGGCGGTGGGCTCCGCCATGAACAGGGTCTTGGCGCCGGCGGCCTTGAACGCCTTGACGTACTCGATCAGGAAGTCGGTGGCCTTGACGATCAGGGCCTCCATCGCTTCCGGCTCATTCATCGAGAATTCGAGGGATTCGCTGACCCCGAACAGGCGGCCGGCGAGGGTGAAGGGGCCGATGCAGCCACCCACCACGCAGGGGTTGCCGGGTTGCGCGGCGAGAATCTTGACCGTGTCGAGGTAGACGTTGGTGCGGCCGGCACCGACCTTGGGCACCTTCAACGCCGCGATGCTCGCCGCATCCGTCACCAGGCGGCCGATGACCGTGGGCACCTCGTCCTCGACCATGCGCACCTGGGCGCCGAAAGCCTCGGACTCGACGCTGAGATCCATGGCCGACTGGTACCAGGGCATGCCCAGCTTGGCGCGCAGGGCGAGGCTCACCTCGGCCTGGATCTTGGGATCCGTCGCCATCTGGCGCACCGTCTTGCCGACCAGCTTGGCGCCCGGAAAGGTGGCCACGGGCATGACCTGACGGGTAGGCGAGGCGAGGACAAGCTTGGTAAAGGCTGACATGGCAGGTCTCCGGTGGTAGGTAATCTTCCTATCCGGCCAGTGCATTCGCTGGCGAATCACAGCCCTTATCGGTAAAACTAAGCATGAAGTCAAATATGTTGCCCCCGTGCGCTGGAAGCTGATCCGCTCGACGTAGGCCGACTATTTCTGGCCGGGACGAAACGCCTTGAGCACCGTGTCGTGGGTTTCCAGTCGCGCTCCACCCAACAAATCAAGGCAATAGGGCACCGCGGAGAACACCGCATCAAGGCATTCGCGAATCGCGCTCGGCTTACCCGGCAGGTTGATAATCAGGCAACGCCCGCGATGGCCGGCGGTTTGACGGCTGAGGATCGCGGTGGGGACAGCGCGCAGCGAAGCCGCTCGCATGGCCTCGCCAAAACCAGGTAACATGCGGTCACAGACGGCTTCGGTGGCTTCGGGGGTGACGTCACGCACCGCGGGGCCGGTTCCGCCGGTCGTGACGATCAGGCTGCACCCCACGCGATCAGCCAGTTCGATGAGGGTCGCCTCGATCAGCGCACGCTCATCAGGAATGATGCGGGACACGGCTTCCCACGGCGAACACAAATAGGCGTCGAGAGTGGCGCGCATGGCCGGACCACCTCGGTCCTCATACACTCCCTGACTGGCGCGGTCACTGATGGTGAGCAAGCCAATGCGCGCAGGTTCCATGACGTGGTTGTCAGCCGGGGCCCCTGGCGTCAACCACCGCCCGGGCGACCAGCGCCAACGAGCAGACTACACGCCCAGGGAATCAAGCGGAGACGGGGCCTGGGCCTTGGGAGCCAACCGTTCGGCCTGCTCATTCTCGTACTTGACCCGGCTCGCGGTACTGACGTCGACCGTGTCCTGCTTGCGGCTTGGGGCCGGGGCCGGCTCGCTGACCGGAGCCGAGGCCGCCGGGGGCAGAGAGGTGGGACTAGAGCCGCGGATCGCGCCGATGGAGTCCATGGTAAAGCCTTTCGCTGGGGACGGGACGAACCCCGCTGATGGTTTTTACCCCCCGGCGACGAAGATGCACGCGGCATCTGGGACATAGGGTCAGGAGGCGAGGAGCGAACGCAATCGGCGCTGGCATTCGCCACTGGCAAACGGCTGGGAGAACAGACTGGCCTCGGCGCGCTGGTTGATGCGCCCCTGCCGCTGCAGGCGAACGGCGCGGATAGCCGCAACCGCCCCGGCACCGAACTCCCCGAGATCGGTCGCAAGACGCTCGACTTCGCTGGCTTCCTCCGCCAGGCGATCCACCAGCCCCTCGCGCAAGGCCTCGTGGGCGTCGAGCATGCGGCCCTTCAAAAACAGGTCGCCACAGGTCTGGGCGGTCAGCCGCGAGGACAGCCGCCGCATCCCACCAAGGCACGGCATCAAAGCCCAGGCCAAGCCAGGCAGCCCTAGGCGCAGACCCGGCGCCGCTACCAGCACATCGCACCCCACTGCCAGCTCGAGCCCCGGGCCCAGGGCGTAGCCCTGCAGCCAGACCACCGTGACCCCGGGCCAAGCCTCGAGCCGCTGCATCACGCGCTGACCGAGCCGGCTGTAGGCGGCGGCAGTCGTGGCATCAAAGGCAGACAATTCGCGGATGTCCACGCCGAGCGAGAACACCCCGCCATCACCTTCGATCAGCAGCGGAAGCGAATCCGTGGGCGGGGCCAAGGTCCGCCAGAGTTGCTGCAGGACGGAGCGATCGAGCACATTGTAGCGATCGGGCCGGGTCAATCGCACGCGCACGAATCCGGCGGTGCGCTCGACGCTGATCGAGGAGGTGGTGGGTTTGGCCATGAGCGTACTGAGCATGGGTACACCAGGAATTCGTCTGCGTCAAATTGGGGTTGGGCGGATGTCGAGCGCCTGGGGCGGTCGCGCCCCCAGGGGGTGTCCGCGTGGCACCGAACCTCCACCACGCAAAGCAGAAAACCCGGCTATTTTGCCGGGTTTTCTGCTTTGCGTGGTGGAGATATGGGGATTCGAACCCCAGACCTGTTCATTGCGAACGAACCGCTCTACCAACTGAGCTATATCCCCGTACTCCGCACGCGGCGCGGGGTCCTGAAATACCCGGCGCGGGAAAATTGTCCAGCCCCTTGCCGCCGGCGGCAAGTTGGGAATCATTCGCGCCCCTGCACCTTGAGACCAAGCCCGTCATGCCGATCCAGCGCACCCTCATCCTGCTCAAGCCCGACTGTGTCCAACGCGCCCTGTGCGCCGAGGTGCTCGGACGTTTTGAGCGCAAGGGACTGCGCCCGGTTGGCCTGAAGCTGGTCCAGGCCACCACCGATACCGCCGCGCGGCATTATGCCGAACACAAGGACCGACCGTTCTTTCCCAGCCTGCTGCAGTTCATCACCAGCAGCCCGCTGGTGGCGGTGGCCCTAGAAGGCGACAGCGCCATCGCTGTGACACGCACCCTGATCGGCCCCACCGATGGCCGCGCCGCAGCGCCCGGCACCATCCGTGGTGATTTCGGCCTGTCGCGCTCGAACAATCTCGTCCATGGCAGTGACTCGCCCGAGGCGGCGGAGCGCGAATTGGCAATCTGGTTTCCCGAGGGGCTGATCTCCTGGACACGCGCCGACCACGCGTGGACGGAAACGCCCTGAGTTCATTCTGGGACTGACGCCAGTCCAACCACTACTCCGTGGTGTAACGGTAGCACAAGAGATTTTGGCTCTCTTTGTCTGGGTTCGAATCCCGGCGGGGTAACAAAAAACCAACAGCCCGGCGCAGTGATCTGCGCCGGGCTGTTGGTTGAATCGCGCCGTATTCGGGCGGTCAGGGCTTGAGTGTGGCCGGGGCGGAGGTGACCTCGACCAGCTCGACGTCAAACACCAAGATCTGGTTGGGACCGATCTGCGGGGGCGCCTGCTCTCCGTAGGCGAGCTCTGCAGGGATGTACAGCTTCCAGCTGTCACCGGGCTTCATGAGCTGGAGGGCCTCGGTCCAGCCCTTGATCACCTGGCCCACGCCGAACGAGGCAGGCCCGCCATGGCTCGCAGAGCTGTCGAAGACCGTGCCGTCGGTGAGCGCGCCGGTGTAGTTGACCTTGACCTGGTCGTTAGCCCCAGGGGCCTTGCCGCCGGCAGGACCTTCGCTGACCACCTGATATTGGAGGCCGCTGGCGGTGACCTTGATCCCGGGCTTCTTGGCGTTTTCAGCCAACCAGGAGGCATTGGTGACCGAACGCTCTGCGGAGGCCTTGGCCTTGGTGGCCTCGACTTCGGCCTGGAACTGCATCAGCACCTGCTGGGCTTCAGCTTGGTCGACCAGCGACTTGACACCAGCCGCATCGTCAAGAATCGCCTTGGTGACCAGCTCGGCATCGAGGGTGTAGTGCCGAACCGTCTCAGACATCTGCCGTCCAATGAGGTAGCTGGCTTTCTGGCGAATGGTCATGGCAGCGGGCGCAGGGGCGGTGGACATGGCAGGATCGGGGGTAGGGACGCCATCGGCGGGAACCATCGCAGCCGGTGGTTCGGCCGTGACGGCAGGGGTGGGAACGGCAGCGGCGGGCTGGACTTCAGATTCGACGGCACAGAGACCGGCGAGAAGGGCGGATGCGGCGACCAGGCGGGTCAGGGACATGACAACTCCGGATGTGGGAGGGCAGAGAATGGCAACGGGGTGCCGCCGCCAAGGGCCAATCAGGCGGGCAGGCCATCCACCACGTCAAGCGCCTGGCGGTGCAGCAGGCCGTCCTCTCCGGTGGCGATGAGCATGGCAGCGGTACCTTCGGGACCGGCGGTGAACTGCAGCTCATCGAGCACCATCCCCAGGCCCGGCACCAGATGATGGCGCCAGTCTGCCGCGAGCCGCAGCAGATGGACCGCACCGGCCTGATCGCGGTAAGCCACCACATGCCAGCCGGCGACATAGGCCCCGGCGGGGCGTCCGACGGCGACCGGAGCCCCGGTCTGGGAGGAAAGCGCATGGTGCACCCAGCGCCGGCCATCGAAGCACAACTCGTGTACGCCGTCATCCTCACCGCGGAACAGGACATGCTCGTGGTCGGCCGGGGCATAGCCCACCGGATCCGCCGCCGCGGCCGGGCAACCGGTATGAGCACTGAGGTCCGCATGGCGCCAGGTGCCGTCAAGATCGAGCAGCTCATGGATCGCACCACGCCCATCGCGGAAGGCGATGTGGCGGCTGCCTTCGGCATCCCAGACCCAGGCAGAGGCGCCACCGGCGGCCAGCGGCACGCCCAGCAAAGCCGTCAGATCGGTGACCACCTGGGCCTCATCCACCAGTTGCACATGACCATCGGCGCTGGTGTACACCGCGAAAGGCGCAGCGACCGCCCCGCGCGCCGGACATGGCGTGCCAAGCACCGGTCCGCAGTCGCGGCTTGCCGCCAACGCCCCTCCGGACAGGACCGCTGCGAGCCGGCCATGACCGCGCGGATCACGCCATGCCACCAAGGCCCCGGCGGCCAGACCGAGGGCGGCGAGTCGAATGTCGCTGGGCAGCAGCTCGCCACCCAGCGGGGTGCGCCCGCTATCCGGGGCACCGGTAGCGGCACTGACCGCGCGCTGCCAGACAGGATCCGCCGGCGTGGGCGAAGCCACGGGCGAGACAGACGGGGTCACGGCAGCCACGCTACGTTCCTCCGCGGCGCGTAGCGCTGCGGCTTCCCGGGTACGGGCCGTGACCAGCTCGGCTTCGAGGGCCCGGATCTGCTCTGCGCTGTGGGCCTGGGCACGGGCGGCGGCCACCTGAGCGGAGCTGCGGGAGGCGGCGAGGTCGGCCTCCAGTGCGCGGGCGCGCTCCTCGGCGCGAATCCGGGCCGCGGCCTCGGTGGCGGCGAGACCGGTGGCGGCCCGGGCCGCGGCAAGATCGGCCCCAAGTTCCTTGATGCGGGCCTCGGTCGCGGCGCGCACCGCGGCCAGCTCGGCTTCCAGTTCGCCCACCCGAGCTGCGACCCGTCCGTCCGCTGCATGGGCTGCGCTGGCCTCGACCTCAAGATGCTTGACGCGCTCGCGTTCCAGACGCTCGGCCTCCAGGCGCAGCCGGGCGGAGAGGGCGCGGGATTCAGCCAGGTCGGCATTGACCCTGGCGAGATCGGCCTGGGCCTTGGCGGCGGCGGTTTCGCGCTCCGCCAAGCGGTCCTTCAGGCCATGGGCGGCGGCCTGGGCCGCGCGCAGCTGGTCATTGAGATCGCCGATGAGCCGGTCATTGACCCCGGTCCACTCCATGTCGTGGAGTCGTTCGAGGTCCGCCGGCAGCAGGCCGAGGGAACCGGCGGGCAGCTCGGGCACGCAGGTGGAGATGCGCTGATGAAGCGCCGCCAAATCCCGCGCGAGGGCGTCGAGGGTGGTGCCAGCGGCAGCCTCGTCGGCATAAAACGCCGCCTCGGGATCGGCCGCAGCCTCGGCTGATTCGTTAACACTGCGCTGATGTTCACCGGCGTAAAACTGGCGATCAATCTCTATCAGGGCCGCACAGATCGCGGCGCTGGCGGTGAGCCGGCGGGCCAGGGTGCGACGCACCTGCGCAAGGTCGGCGGCCAGGGCGTTCTTCTCATCGCGCAGGTCATCCAGCACCTCGCCGTCGGTGGGCGGCGCCGCGTCGGCCAGAGCGGCTTCCAGCTCGCCGATGCGCGCGCGCAGGGCTGCATCCACGCCATCGGTGGCCTGACGCTCCCCCGCCATAACCGCCCCGAGTTCATCCCGCGTGCGCGCCACCAAACGCTCGCGCTCGTCATCTCCAATCGTGGTCGAAGTGCTGATGACCCGGCGCAGGGCCTCGCGGATCCACTCTTTGAGCTGCTTCTCGGACAGCGTCTTGAGGTTCTTGGTTTTGCCGGCGCGTTCCAATTCCTCAAGCGTCGTGCGCCGCGTGATGGAGCGCAACGAGGCGTCGATTTCACCTTCACTGCGGGCCGCCTCGGACACGTGGGTCGTGGTCGCCATGCCGGCCACTGGCACGACGCCAAGCGGCTGGGTGCGCACCCCATCGCTATTGTCGACATCACGATCGAGGTCGAAAGTCGGCGCCACTATCGGGCTGGCCGGCGCCGCTGCTGCCCATGGCTGCGCCTGCGGGGCGACAGGCGGCTGGTCCAGGAGCGGAGCCGGAGGCGCTGGCCGCGGAACGATCACCGGGGTCGGAACCGGCTTGGCGTCACTCACTGCCGCTGCCCGCCCAGATCTGGTCGCCGAGGGTGAGCGCGGAACAGGGCGGGGGGACATGGCAACTCCTCGAACGAAGGGGGATGTGCCGTACCACCGACCGGCTGGGTGGCAATCCGAGAATGCAACATATGCACCCATCCTGCCCGTTGCGTGTGCCGCGGAACACCGTGTAAATATCTGGCCATGAGCCTTGGCGTCACCAGCAGCACCACCCTGGATGTCCTTCAGGCGAATATCGACCTGCTCGCCGAGAAGGAGCGTCTTGAAGCTGAACAGGCGCGCCTGGTCGCCATCGACCAGTTGCGTACCGAATTCATCGCTCGCCTTAGCCACGACCTGCGCACCCCTCTCTCCTCTATCATCGGCTTCAGCGAACTGGTGATCACCGACGACACCAAGCTGCCACGCCAAACCCGCGAGTGCGTCGAGGCCATCCATCGCAACGGTCACCAGCTCCTGGCGATGATCAACGAACTGCTTGATCTCACCACCCTCGAATCCGGCAATCTGCGCCTCCACCTCGACCCAGTCCCCCTGGCCACGCTGCTCGCCGATGTGCAGGCCGCCACCGGCCCGGTGCTCGAAGCCGCCGGCGTGGTGGTCGAATGGCCCGATCTGGTCCCTGGTGCGGTGCTGCGCGGTGATCGCCGCCGGCTGCTGCAGGCGCTCACCAATCTGCTCGACAATGCGCGTAAATTCACCCCGCGCGGGGGACGGGTGCGACTCGCCATGGACGTCAACGCCGGGGGCGCACGACTCCAAGTGGCGGACAGCGGTTCTGGCATCGCTCCCGAACACCGCGCGGCGGTCTTCCGCCCTTACGCCAAGGGCACCCTGCGCGCCCAGGGACACGGTCTGGGCCTAGCCATCGTCAAAGCCATCGTCGACCGCCACCAAGGCCGCATCGAGGTCGGCGACGGCCTCGGATCTGGCACCCACCGTGGCTGCACCATCACCATCACCTTGCCTGCGGAGCCAGCGACATGAGCGAGACCACCCAGCGTACCGCCGCCAGCCAGGCCCGCATCCTGGTGGTTGAGGACATGCCTGCGCTGCGTCAGCACACGGTCGAGACCATGGCCGAGATCAGCCCCGGCATCCACGTCGATGCCGCGGTCGATGGTCGCGATGCGCTGGAGATGATCGCGCGCGCGACGCAGCCCTACCATTTGGTGGTCAGCGACATCATCATGCCACGGCTCGATGGCGAGGCGCTGCTGAGCGAACTGCGTCGGCGCGCCTATCCAGCGGCGGTGATCATGCTCACCGCCCTCGGCCATGACGACATGATCGTGCGCTGCCTGCGCCTAGGCGCCTGCGATTACCTGGTCAAGCCGGTGGGGATCGATGACCTCCAACTCGCCGCGACCAATGCCTTGCAGCACATGCCCACAGTGGCCAGCCAGATCGATGTCGAGTACGATCCGCACGGCTGGTTCGAGGTGAGCGGCGGCACCGATGCGGCAGTACTCTACAAATACCGCAAGTTTCTTGGCTTGCTCGACCGCTTCAAAATGCCCGAGCCCGCCGCCGGCGAGGTCCGCTTGGCGCTTGAGGAACTGGGCCGCAACGCCATCGAATGGGGCAACCGCAACGACTCCACCAAGAAGGTGACGTTCGGTTGCCGCATCCTGCCGGGCAAAGTCATCGTCTACATCGAGGACGAGGGCCTCGGCTTCGTTCCCACCCAGGTCCCGGATCCGAGCATTGATCCCATCGCCCACATAGAGCATCGCCGCACCGAAGGCAAACGCCTGGGTGGCTATGGCATTCATCTGATCCGCAATCTCATGGACAAGCTGGTGTACAACGCCCGTGGGAATCGCGTGGTCGCGATCAAGTACCTCACCCGCCAGCGCGCCGAGCAGAGCGGCATCTACCTCAAGACACCACTCCCACAGTGAGCCAGGCCCTGTTGCGGCGGTGCAGCGGGGCGGTCCTCGACCTGCTGCTGCCCGCCAAATGCGCGCTGTGCCTGATGGCGCCTGGGCCTGGCTTGTGCGCGCCGTGCCTCGCCGCCCTGCCCACGCTCGATGATCCGTGTCCGTGGTGCGCCGCCGGCCAGGGCCGTGACCACTGTCTAGCCTGCGGGCATCGTGGCTTCCCGCATATCGACAGCACGCGCTGCGCCTTGGTCTATACCGGGGCCTGCCGGCGACTGGTGACCCGGGCCAAGGCGGAGGCGCGACCAGCCGCCGTGGCGGCCTGCGCTGACCTGATGCCGGAACCGCCCCAGGATCTGTTCGACGATGCCGTCATCGTACCCGTGCCGCCATCCCCTGGTCGGCGGCCCGGCCCGCACCTCGGCACCCGCCTGGCCCGGGCGGTAGCCTCCGCCGCCCACCGGCCGCTGCGCTGCTGCCTCGCCACCACCCGTCCCGCCGCCGAACAGCACCGCCTTGGCCTCGCTGAACGGCGCGACAATGTGCGCGATCTGTTCGCCTGTCGCGGTCCGGCCCCGCGCCGGGTGATCCTGGTGGACGACCTGGTGACCAGCGGCGCCACCGCCACTGCCGCCGCCAGCGCGCTCGCCGCTGCGGGAACAGAGCACATCGACCTGATCGCATTGGCGCGGACGCAACGGAAGTCGTGATGCCTCGGTGTGCATGCGCGGTTGACGCGAAGCCTCAGCCGAGTTCCTCCGCCAAGGTAGCGAGCTGGGCCTCGGCGCTGGCGAGATCGTCGAGGCGGAAGAACGGATCCTTGTGCAGCATGTCGGCGAGGATCCGGTCGGTGCGCTCGGGCAGGCCCAGGGGACCGCTGAGCGCGGGCAGCGGATCGCGCTGGTGACGGGCCAGGACCTCGGCATAGGTTCCACCGAGGAAAGGCGGTCGGCCAGCAAGCATATGGAACAAAATACAGCCCAGCCCATAGAGGTCGCCACGCACGTTGCGACTGCCGCTGGCGGCCTGCACCGGGCAGAGGTAGAAGACTTGACGGGTCAGCCCGTCGGTCTGCACCAGGCGACATTCCGCATCGCTCAGCCCGACGAGACCAACATCGGCGAAGCGCACCGTTTCACCCTGCAGGTGGATGCTGCGCGGTTGCACATCGCCATAGACCAACCCATAGGCGTGATACCCCGCGAGAGCTCGAGCGATGTGCCGAGCGATGTTCACGGCATCTGCAGGCTTGACCGGGGCCTGCAGACGGTGGGCGAGATTTTCTCCGGGCACCTCTTCGAAGGTGTACCACAACTGGTCGCCAGCCTCGGCGGCCTGAAAGATGCGGCACATCCCGGTCTCGCCAGCGTTGGCCGCGGTGCCGACCGCCGTGAGGAAGCGCGCGCGAAAAGTTGATTCGCCGCTGACCAGGCGCTGGTCGAGCAGCTTGAACAGCATGCGCCGGTCACGCCCGCGGTGCCGGGCGCGATAGATGTGGCCGGTCACGCCCGGATGAAGGTGGTCCTCAAGCACATGACCAGCGATCGTGCGACCCACATACAGCAGCGGATCCACGGCCGCCGCAGGACCCGCGGCCGGATCACGCTGGTGGTAGCGCACCACCACATCGCCGATCTCGATCGCATCGCCCTCGGCCAGTCGCACCGCTCCAGTGACCAGAGCGGTGCCATTGAGCCGGGTGCCATTGGCACTGTGCAGGTCTTCGATCCACCACGCGCCTTGGTCGAGGAATACGCGGGCATTGCGTCGGCTGGCCTTCTCGCTGTCGATGGGCAGGGCGTTGTCGCGGTGCCGCCCGAGCACGACTTCGCTCAGGTCAATCAGATCCAGGGTGCGATCAGGGGCGAGGAGCAGGGGCATGCCCGAGTATGGCCCACGGTTGCCATGGGGCGCAAGGACGGGTCAGAGGAACGCCGCGAGGGCCTCGGCGGGCGAGGGCGCGACCAGCACGGCCTCGACGAAGCCCGGCCGACGCAGACGCGTGGCCAGAGCGGCGAGCAGCCGCAGATGCTCATGATGGTCGCTTTCGCGCGCGGCCATGCACACCAGCAGACGCACTGGACGGCCATCACTGGCTGCGAAAGACACCCCGGAAGGACACAGGCCCAGGGCTAGGCGGCAGCACGGCCAGTCCGCCAGCCGCGCATGGGGAATGGCGGCGCCGCCACCAACCGCGGTACTGCCGACGGTTTCCCGGTCGAGCAGGGCGCGGGCAAAGGTCTCGCGCAGGATCAGATCCGAGCCCTGGGTGCAGGCTTCAGCGAGCCGGCGCAGCACCGCGCGCTGATCAAGTCCGGCAGGGAGGGCGACCACCCGGTCGACGCTCAGATAGGCAGCCAGGTCCGTTACGGCGGGCATGGCCGCGGACCGCTCAGCGGTTCTCGAATTCAGCAAGCAGGTCCACCAGACTCTCGCCATTCTGGATCTGGCGCAGAAAACCGCAGAAATGCTCTTTACGGATCTGGGAGGCGAAGCTCTTCATCAGCGTCAGGTGATCGTCCTTGCGGTCCGGAGGGGTGAGAAGCAGGAACACGCTGTGCACCGGTTCACCGTCAAGACTCTCAAAGTCGAGGCCCTGGGCGCTGTGGCCATAGGAGCACACGATCTCGTTCACCAGGGGCGTGCGGCAGTGGGGAATCGCGATGCCATGCCCGATGCCGGTCGAACCCACCGTCTCGCGGCGCAAGGTCTCAGCGATGATCATCGGCAGCTGCTCGGCGGTAATCCTTCCGACCCGCACCAGCGCTTCGGTCAAGGCCGTGATGACCGTGCGCTTGTCCGCATCTGGGGCCAAGGCGGTGAAGGCCTTGGCGGCGATGACCTGCGACATGCGGTTGATGGACATGGACTCTCTCGGTCAGACGGGGACCGGCAACAGAGTAGGGAAACAGCAGGATGCCGTCAACCGCGTATGAACCCTCACGCAGTCACCTGGCATTGCACCCCACGGAACCCCTGGACGCTGCCAAGAGTGCTTACTTCGACCGATAATCCCCTGGTCAAGGCCATCTTGCACCTGCACCAGCCACGCCACGCCCGCGCTGCAGGGCAATTGCTTGTGGAGGGGCGCCGCCTGATTGCCGACTGCCTGGCCGCCGGTTGGACCCCCCTCCACCTGCTGGTGCGTGACGGGGTGGAAGTCCCCGCGGACTGGCCCACCGCGCTGCCCATCGGCGGGAAAGTGGCGGAACGGTTGAGCCAAGCGGCCACCGCCTCGGGCTACCTCGCGGTCTTTCCCCGGCCCCAGCCCCCACCACTCGACCCAGCCCGAGGCGGCCTGGTCCTGGCCGGTGTGGCGGATCCAGGGAACGTCGGGACCCTCATCCGCACAGCCGCTGCCTGTGGGCTGGCCCAGGTAGCGGTGAGCGGAGGTGCTGATCCCTTCGCCCACAAGGCGATCCAGGCCACCGCAGGGGCCATCGCCCGCATCCCCATCCACCTGCTCGATCCCACCACCGGACCAGCCGTGCTGGCAGCCGGCCGGCTCTGCGCGCTGGTCGTATCGGGCGGACAGCCACCGCAGTCCCTGCCGCGCCTCCCACGCTGGATCGTCGTCGGCGGCGAAGCCGACGGCCTGACCGAGTCGTGGATCGGCGCCGCCACCGAACGCTGCACCTTGCCCATGCCCGGCGGCACCGAATCGCTCAACGCCGCGATCGCCGGCAGCATCGCGATGTACGTCCTCAATGCTGCGCGCTGACGCGCGCATCGGTGTCAGCCGAGCCAGGCGAGATCGAGGCCGAGCATGCGGCAGAGGATGCTGATCCACGCATCGCCGTCGGGATCGCCGCGCACGAAGACCACCAGGACCTTGCCGTCGGGCTGGACATGGACGATCTCGGGGACGTGGGCCGCGAGCAGGGCCTTGGGCAAACCGGCGGTCAGATGCAGACGCATCTGCCGGCCGGCGATGTCAATGCGGTCGAGGCCCATTTCGCGAGCCTTGAGCCGGATCGCCTTGAGCCGAAATAGCCGGGTGACCTGCACCGGCATCGGGCCGAACCGATCGCGCGCGCTGCGCCCGGCCTCGGCCAGGTCCGTCATCCGGCGGCTGCGGTCGATGGCCTTGTGCAGCTCGAATTTGAGCTGGGCGGTTTCCAGGTACTCGGCGGGGATGAAAGCATCGACCTTGAGATCGAGGAACGCCGCGTCCGCGGTCTGGCCGGCCTTGACGGCTGCCGGGGCGGCGGCGGTGGCGCCGGCCAGGGTCTTGGCGCGCTCCACCGCCTCCCCCAGCAGCTTGGTGTAGAGCTCATAGCCGATGGCGTCGACATGGCCGCTCTGCTCGCCGCCGAGCAGATTGCCGGCACCGCGCAATTCGAGGTCGCGCATCGCCAGCTTGAAGCCGGCGCCGAGGTCGGCGTATTCCTGGATCGCCGCCAGGCGCTCGCGCGCCTCGCTGCCGATGTCGCGGTGCGGCGGGGTCAGGAAGTAGGCGTAGGCCTGACGGGTGAAGCGGCCGATGCGCCCGCGCAACTGGTGCAGCTCGGCCAGGCCGAAGACCTGGGCGTTGGTCACGAACAAGGTGTTGGCGTTGGGGATGTCGATGCCACTCTCGATGATCGAGGTCGCCACCAGGCAGTCGAGTTCGTGGCGGCGAAACGCGTCCATCACGCGGTAGATGCGCTCCTCCTCCATCTGCCCGTGGACCGTGTCCACGCGCAGGCGCGGGCACAACGCCACCAGCTTGCGCACCACGTCGTCGAGATCGGCGACCCGGTGGTGGACCACGAAGAGCTGGCCCTGGCGGTCGAGTTCACGCTCGCAGGCGTGGCGCAGCAGCTCGTCGTCCCACGGCGCGACGCGGGTCTCGACCGCGAGGCGCTCGGCGGGGGCCTCAGCCAGCACGCTGATGTCGCGGATACCGAGCATGGAAAAATGCAGCGTGCGCGGAATCGGCGTGGCCGAGAGCGTGAGCACATCGACCGGATCCGCCTGGCCCTGGCGCAATTCCCGCAGGCGCTCCTTGTGCTTGACCCCGAAGCGGTGCTCCTCGTCCACCACCAGCAGGCCGAGGCGAGCGAATTTCAGCTTGTCGGTGAGCAGCGCATGGGTGCCCACCAGCACGTCGATGGCGCCGGCGGCGGCCTTGGCGATGGCGGCGGCCTTGTCCTTGGTCGAGGTGAAGCGGGTCATGCCGGCGATCACCGCGCCGGACTCCTTGAAACGCTCGCTGAAGGTTTCGAGGTGTTGTTCCGCGAGCAGCGTGGTCGGTGCGAGCACCGCCACCTGGCGCCCGCCCGCCACCGCCTTGAACGCGGCGCGCATCGCCACCTCGGTCTTGCCGAAGCCGACATCGCCGCACAGCAGCCGATCCATGGCCACCGGACGTTCCATGTCGACCTTGATCTCGCGCACCGCGGCGAGCTGGTCCTCGGTCTCTTCAAAGGGGAACGCGGCCTCGAAGCGGCGCATGTCGGGGCCGTCGGCCTTGAACGCGATGCCGCCGGCGGCAAGGCGCCGCGCCGCGTTGGCCAGCAGCTCGGCGGACATGTCGGCGATGGCCTTCTCGGCCTTGGCCTTGCGCTTGGCCCAGGCGGCGCCGCCGATGCGGTCGAGCTCCGGTGCGCGGTTGCCGGTGCCGACGTACTTCTGCACCAGGTCGATGGCATCCACCGGCACATACAGCTTGGTGCCCTCGGCAAATTCGAGCAGCAGGAAGTCCTCAAGAAAACCGCGCTTTTCCAGGGTCGCCATGCCCTTGAACAGGGCCACGCCGTGACGCAGGTGGACCACGTGGTCGCCCTGGCGCAGGTCGTTGAGCGAGGACAGCGGGGAGCCATTGGCCACCCGCGCCGCGCGGCGGCGCACCGGGGCGCGCTCCGCCAGCTCGAAGTCGTGGACCACCACCAAGCCGCCGTCGAGGTCGCGAAAACCCGAGCTGATGCGCCCGCTGACGATGCGCACCGCGTCGGCCTTCAGGCCGGCGTCGGCCACATGGGCGGCGAGTTCACGCACCGCCTCATCGTTGCGCGCATAGAGCCATACCGCGGTCGCGGTCTCGGCGGTGACCTTCACCAGTTCCGCGAGCCCCCGGCGCAGGTCGCCGCGCAGGCGCTCGATCCCCGTGGATGCGCCATCCTGCGCCCCGCCTTCGAGCTGGCGCGCGAGGCGGATCTCGATCCGACCGTGGGGCTTGGCCAGGCGCGGCGCCAGGGCCAGATCGCCGAGCACGCACAGCGGGCCCGGTGGCAGCTCGCTCCACAAACTGCGCGTGGCGAGGCCACCGCCGCTGGCCGCCGCCAGCACCGCCTCGGGCGCCACCGCGATGGACTCCTGCGAGAATGCATCGAAGCGACGGATGGCCTCGACCTGGTCGCCGAAGAATTCGATGCGGAACGGATCATTGCCGATCCACGGGAAGACATCGAGGATGCCGCCGCGCACCGCCACTTCGCCGCGTCCCTCGACCGTGGCCACCACGCGGTAGCCGGTATTGACCAACCGTTCGGTGAGCGCGTGCAGGTCGTGCTCCTGGCCGGGGCGGATGACGATACCAGCCTTGGCAACCTCAACCAGATCCGGCACCGGCTGCTCGGCGGCGACCGGCGTGGCCACCAGCAGGGCGCCATTGGTGAAGGCTTCAAGCGCAGCGAGCCGACGCGAATGCCCCGACTTGTCGCCGCCCTCGCCATCCTCGGCATCATGGTGGCGCTCGACCTCGGGCAGGACCGCAGCGACTATGCCCAACTCCTCAAGATCCTCGACCAGGGTCCCCGGATCGCCGGTGATCACCACCCGCGGCGGATGCGCCGAGCGGCACCAGGCAGCTACCAGCACCGCCATCAAGCCGCCGTGCAGCGCCCCGAGCACCAGCGGCGTCCCCGCCGCCTGGGCCGCAGCAAGGGCGGCGACCCGGGGATCAGCGGCATAGCGGTCACGGAGGGCACGCATCGGCGCGGCACTCTAGCAGGCTGCGAAAAAACGCAGCCTGTTAGCCGTGCGCTTCTTCGGGGGCCACCTGCGGCCGCTATTATCCCCGAAGAACTGCAAGGACGCTGTTTGCTACAGGGGGGCAGACGCCCCCAGGGTACTTGTCAGCACCCTGGGCCTGATCGGCCGCTGTCGAGCCGGGATGGCGAGGCGGCAATTCCGACGTAGCGTCCCTACACCATGTCCGCCGACCGCTACTCCCTCATGTCCCACCGTCGCTGCGGCCGATCCGGCCTGGTGCTGCCCGCAGTCAGCCTGGGGGCGTGGCAGGGCATTGGCAGCTATATCGACGAATCAGCGGCCAAAGTGCTGTTCACCGCTGCCTTTGATCTTGGCATCCATCATTTCGATTTCGCCAATAACTACGGCGACCCTGCGGGCGCGAGCGAGGCCCTGGCCGGGCGCATCCTCGCCGATCTTCCGCGTCACGAACTGGTGCTCTCCAGCAAGGCCGGCTACCGCATGTGGCCTGGCCCCCACGGCGACGGCGGCAGCCGCAAGTACCTCATCCAAAGCTGCGAACAGTCCCTGCGCCGCCTGCGCGTGGACCACGTCGACATTTTCTATTCGCATCGGCCCGATCCCCAGACCCCGATCCACGAGACCATGGGCGCGCTCAAGACCCTGGTGGACCAGGGCAAGGCGCTGTACGCGGGGCTGTCGAACTACCACGACGCCGAACTTACCGCCGCGCTCGCCGCCGCCCGGGACATCGGCCTGACCCTGACCATCCACCAACCGCGCTACAACCTGCTCGATCGCCGGCCCGAGACCTCGGTGCTGCCCCAGGCCGCCGCAGCGGGACTGGGCGTCATCGCTTTCAGCCCCCTGGCCCAGGGCCTGCTCACCGCTCGCTATCTCAGCGGCATTCCTGCGGACAGCCGCGCCGCCAGCACACACGGCAACGGCGCACTCGGCACCGTCGATGCCACCACCATCGCCCGCGCCCGCCGCCTCAACGACCTCGCTAGCCTGCGCAGCCAGACCCTCGCCCAAATGGCCCTCTCCTGGGTCCTGCGCGACCCGCGCGTGACCGCGGTCCTCATCGGCGCCAGCCGCATCGAACAACTCCGCGAGAACGTCCGCTGCCTCGACCGCGCCGACTTCACCCCCGACGAGCTAAGCGCGATCGACGACGCCTGCCTATGAGGTGGGTGGTGGGTGGTGGGTGGTGCCAATAACCCAAACCTCATCCCCCACGCGCCAGCGACCCAGGCGTGGGGGCAAGGGGCGACAGCCCCAGGAGGGTAACGGGCGCCGAGCGGCGGTGGGCGGGATACAATGGGCGAAGCCCATCCCGCCACGTTTTTGCCGGCACGGCAAAAACGAGCCGCGACAAAGCCCGGGGGTAGGCGCAAAGCGCCGTAGGGGCCGCCACGGCCCCTGAATGAAAACA
>JBILDK010000129.1:0-7124 GCA_044352625.1 Planctomycetota bacterium | reverse complement strand
GGCCGGCGACGGACGCCCGGCACCGCGGCGCTGGATCAACGCGCGCCGCCTGCACCGCCTGACGCCGGGGCGGACCTGGCGCGGACTGGACTAGCGCGCGAGCAGCGCGAAGCCGCCGGACACCACCAGGGCGTTGAGCGGATCGATCAGGAAGCCCACCGCCAGGGTGATGACCAGCACCGCCCGGGGCGTCGCGCCATAGCGGCCTTCGAGCCGCCGCACCACGCCCATGGCCACTGGGGTCGCGCCCAGGCCAAGGCCGCAGAACCCGCCCGCCGCCGCCGCCGCCTCGCGGTCGCGGCCGAGCAGCGGAAACACCAGGAAGGCCGCCACTGCTGCGGTCAGCACTGCCTGCATGAGCGCGGCCGTGAGCACGAAGGGCATCACCCGGCCCACGCTCCACAGGTCGAGCCCGATCAGGCTGAGGGCGAGGAACACGCGCAGCGCCACGGTGCCGGTGATGTCGATGGAATCGCGGTCGAGCCCGTTGCGCGCCAGGTCGGCAAGGTTGGTGAGCAGCGCTCCGCCGAGCAGTGCACCGAGGAAGCCGGGAACGGTCACGCCGGCCCAGGCGCCAAGCCGCACCAGGCCTTCGCCGAGGATCAGCGCACCGAGGATCGCAATCCCGCTGGCCAACCAGCGATCGGTCGCCTGCCACTCGGGATGCCGCGCATGCAGCGCGGGAACCTCAGCCGTAGCCGCCAGCGGAGAAGGGGCCGTGCCGCCGCGGGCGCGGGCGGCGAGGAACGAGCCCAGCGGCCCGCCCACCAGCCCACCCAGGATCAAGCCGATGGTCGCCGCCGCCATGCCCATGGCCAGCGCGTCGGCCACCGCCGCCGCCGCCGGGGTCGCCGCCCAGGCCGCCGTGGTCCCGTGGCCGCCGAGGAACGGCACGCTGCCGACGAACAGCCCGGCAAGCGGATCGTGGCCGAACACCCGCGCGAGGGCGGAGCCGGCCGCATTCTGCGCCACCATCAGCACCAGGGCGCACAGTCCGAAGGCCAGCGCCCCGAGCCCGCCTGCGAGGAACGCGCGCAGCTTGGCACCCATGCCCACGGTGGCGAAGAACACCAGCAGCAGCACGCCCCGCGCCCCGCTGGCGAAGGACAGGCTTGGCGCCCCGGCCAAGGTCGCCAGGGTCAGGATCACGCTGGCGAGGACGCCACCGGTCACCGCCGGCGGGATCGCGGCCCGGCCCAGGACCGGGATCCAGCCATTCACCGCCCGACCCAGGAATACCACGGCGATGGCGAGGGCCAGGGTGCCGAACTCACCGATGGGGAGGGGTTGACTCATGCTGGCGGATGCTGCACCGGACGGGGCAATGTCGAGGCAGCGGATTGCAGGGCGGCGACCGTCGGCTATCAACTGGGCCATGAACGATCCGCACACGTTGACCCCGGTGGCGCGCAAACCTGGATTCCTTGCCTCGCCCCTTGGCCTCGCCGTGGTCCTGCCACTGATCATCCTGCTCAGCGGCGGCGGCGCGGTGTGGATTGGCCACACCATCACCAGCCGCGGAGTGCTGACCCAGACCGAGCAGGCCTTCACCTCGCGGGCGGCGCTGTTCAGCGACCGGGTGCGCGGGATCCTCGGCCATGCCGATCCGGTGCTTGATGGCGCCCGCGCCTGGCTCGCCTCCGCCCCCGACCTGACCGACGATCGCGCTGCCGCCCGCGCCCTGATCGGTATCGCCGCCGGACGCGAGGGTCTCGCCCAGGCGTACGTCATCGGTGCCGGCACGGTCTATCACGGCGTGCGCCGGGATGCCGACGGACAATGGCGGCATGTGCGCACCGACCAGATCCCTGGCGGCCAGGCCCGCCGTCGGACCAGCCTGATCGGGCGCGACGCGAGCCTCACCCTCGAATCGGATGAGCGCATCGACTACGATCCGCGGCAGCGGCCGTTCTACCGCCTCGCGGTGGCCAGCGGTGGGATGCGCGTGTGGACCGACCCCTACCGCTTCTTCACCTCCCACCTGCCGGGCGTGACCTGTGCCGAGGCCCTGACCCGCGCCGACGGCACGGTAACCGGGGTGGTCGCAGCCGACTTTGATCTGGGCAGCCTGTCCGGGGCCTTCACCAAGGGCGGCGGCTTCGTGGCCGACTCACTGCTGTTCACCAACGACCGGGTGCTGCTCGCCGCGCCCGAAGCATGGTTCGCGGGCCTGCCCACGGAACACCTCATCCAGGCCAGCGACCTGAAGCTGCCACTGGCCAAGGGCTTCTTTGCCGCACTGCCGACGCTACCGCGCCCAGGCGATGACCAACCTTCGTTCTACTACGATCCGGGGACCGGCGAGCAGGCGGCCAAGGTTGTGGTCCTCGCCATTCCCAACGGTCCCACCTGGTACATCGGTCGGGTCGTGGCACTCGACGAGGTCCTGGGCACGGTCAATCACGCGCGCAACATGGCAAGTCTCGCCAGTGGCGTCTTGATCCTGCTCGGGATCGGCGCCGCGCTGTGGTTTGCTCGGCATTTTGCGCGCAGCCGGGCCGACGCCGTGGCCCAGCGCAACCGCGCCAAGGCCGCCGAAGCCCAGGTCCAGGAGATCGGCGCCTACCGCCTGGTGAAGATGCTGGGCAAGGGCGGCATGGGCGAGGTGTGGCTGGCGGAGCACCGCTTCCTGGCCCGGCCGGCGGCGATCAAGCGCATCACCGCCGAGGCCCTGTCGGGCGGCGACGCCGCCACCACCACCGAGGTGCGCAGCCGCTTCTCCCAGGAGGCACGCATCACCGCCGCCCTGCGCAGCCGCAACACCATCGAGCTGTACGATTACGGGGTGCACGCCGACGGCAGTTTCTTCTACGTCATGGAACTGCTCGACGGCATGGATCTGGCGGCGCTGGTCGAGCGCTGCGGTCCCCTCCCCCTGGGCCGCGTGGTCCACCTGCTGGTGCAGGCCTGCGGCAGCCTGGCCGAAGCCCACCGCCACGGTCTGGTTCACCGCGACATCAAGCCCGAGAACCTCTACATCTGCCGTCGCGCCGACGAGGTGGACGTGCTCAAGGTCCTGGACTTCGGCATTGTCGCGGTGCAGCGCAAGCCGACCGACAAGGGCCTGACCCAGGCGGGCATGGTCCAGGGCACGCCCTCCACCATGTCGCCCGAGCAGGCCATGGGCGAGTCCTTGGATGGTCGCAGCGACCTCTACAGCCTGGGCTGCGTCGCCTGGTTCCTGATCACCGGGAAAATGCCCTTCGCCGGCAGCGATCCCTACACCATCCTCTCAGCCCACATCAACAGCCCGGTGCCCTCGTTGTCCGCCGCCACCACCCGCGGCATCCCCCCGGCGCTGGAGGACATCATCGCCGCGTGCCTGGCCAAGGAGAACGACCAGCGCCCGGCCGACGCCCGCGCCCTGGCCGACGCGCTGCGCGCCCTGCGCCTGCCCCCGGAGGAGGCCTGGAGCGAGGCCCAGGCCGCGGCGTGGTGGAGCGAGCAGCTACCCGCCCAGAGCACCGGAGCGCTGGGCAGCCTGGGTGACGGCACCCGCGCCATCGCCACCATCGGCGCCTGAACCACAGGAGCTGTAACGACCCAAACGAAGTGCAGAGTTGAGCGGTCGGCTCACATCACCAGCTCACGCTCCATGCGATCAGAAACGAACGCGAATGTCATCCGATCAGCGGGCTGGGCGGGCTGACGGCGAAGGCGGCGCCGATCAGCCCGACATGGCTGTAGCACTGCGGCTGGTTGCCATGGCCGGTCCGGTGGTGCGGGGCGAAATGCTCGGGCATCAGGCCCACATGGTTGCCGGCCTGCATCGCCCCGACCAGGATCCGTTCCGCTTCCGCCACATCACCCAGCCGGGCCAGGGCCTCGGCGACCCAGAAGGAGCAGACCACGAAGGCGTGTTCGGGAACCCCGAAATCGTCGGCCTGGCGATAGCGGTAGAAGAAGGACGCGGCGAGGCCGTCGCTGGCCAGGCTGAGGCGGCTGCGGATCGCGGCGATGGTCGCGCGGTTCACCGCCGGATCCGGGAAGTCGAGCATGGCGGCCAGCGCCAGGCTCGCATCCGGGACCTGCTCGCCGGGGGCGTTCCACAGCACGCCGTCGTGGATGCTCTGCCGCACCACCCGTTCGGCTGCATCGCGTTTTGCAGCCCAGGCCGAGGCCTCGCCGGGCACCCGGCCATCGGCGACCAGGCCGGCATACGCGCGCAGCCCGGCCCAGGACAGCAGGGCGGAGAAGGCGTGGGGCTTCCAGCCGCCGCGCAATTCCCACAGGCCCGCATCGGGTTCCCCCAAGGTCTCGTGGCAGCGGCGGGCGAGCAGGGCGAGCAGCTCCGCCCAGCGCGCATCGCGGCGGTGGACCAGCCGTTCATCGCGAAACAACGTCGCCAGGGCGAGCAGCATCTCGCCATAGACATCGTTCTGCACATGCTCCGCCGCCTGGTTGCCGCTGCGCACCGGCTGCGATCCCTCGGCCCCGGCCCAGCCCGCGTGGGTCACCTCCGGCAGCGGCGCGGTGCCATCGACGCGATAGACCGGACGCAGATGCCCGCCATCGCGATGGGCGAGGTCGAGCAGGAATCCGAGGAGGCCTTCGAGATCGTCGAGATGGCCGAGACGCGACAGCGCCGAGACCGTGAACCAGGCGTCACGCAGCCAGCAGTAGCGGTAGTCCCAGTTCCGCTCCCGGCCTGGGATCTCGGGCAGACTGGTGGTGGGCGCCGCCAGCACCGCCCCGGTCTCCTCCCAGCAATGCAGCTTCAGGGTGATGGCTGAGCGGATCACCGCCGCCTGGTGCCGGGCCGGGATCGAGCAGCGCATCACCCAGGTGCGCCAGTATTCGATGGTGCGACGCAGGAACAGCCCGCAGGTCTCCGCCAGGTCGGCTTCCAGCGGCAGGTCCCAGGACAGCACCAGGTGCAGCGGATGGGTGAGGGTGAAGGCGCGCTCCTCGAAGATGTAGGTCAGGGGCACATCCGTGGTCAGGCGCAATTCCCCGGACAATCCCGTCCAGCGCACATGGCTGCTGCCACGCTGCATCGGGGCCGGTTCGCGTGTCCATCCCAGCACCGGACGGCAGGAGATCCGCACCTGCGGCATCCCGGTCACCGGGGTGATGATCCTGATGACCTGGAGCGGCCGATAGGTGCGCCCGTGTTGCACGAAGCGCGGCAGGAAGTCGGTGACGAGGCAGCAACGTGTCGAGGACATGCACCGACTCGCGCAGCAGCGCATCCACCAGCGAAAGCGGTCGCCGACCCGTATGCCAGTGCAGGGACGCCTCGTTCGCCACCAGGTAGGAGCGTGGCACCAGGCGAACCCGCTGTTCAATATGACGTCGTACCTCCGCCTCGGTCGGTCCCAGGGGATCGCCGGTGGGCAAGGCGCGCCACGTTCCCGCCGGATCGCGTAGGAACGCGCCTCGTTCTGCCGCGATCCACGCTCCGTCCACGGCCAGCGCCCCGGCCTTGTCCCGCGGCATGGCGGTGATCAGCAGCAGGTGGTGGCGGTAGCGCGCAGCCAGTGCGGCGAGGGTGGCCAGGCTCGTCGCGCGTCCGTCGGGACGGGCGATGATGTCGGCGTCGAAGGCGATCAGCCCAGGGCGCACGGCCAAGCGTCGACGATGCTCCTCCAGGTCGGCACCGGACAGCTCGCGGCTGGCATTGGCCGCGTTGGCCGTCTGCACCTGGTCCATGGCGGTGAGGAACTCCCGCGCCCACACCCGGTTGTCGGCGTCGGACACGCGCCGATGCAAGGCGGTCATGCGCGCGCGGCGCTCCTCGGCGGGCATGGTCAGCGCCGCATAGAGCGCCGATGCCACCGCCTCGATATCGTAGGGATTCACCACCAGGGCCTCGCCCATCTCCTCGGCGGCACCGGCGAACTCGGACAACACCAGCACCGCCTCGCCATCGGCATGGGCGGCGCAGAACTCCTTGCACACCAGATTCAGCCCGTCGCGCAGCGGCGTCACCAGGCCGACTTCCGCCCGTCGGTAGAGCGCGCTCAGGGCAGGCATGCCCTGACGCTGGAAGATATAGTGGATCGGGGCCGAGCTCGGGGTGCCATAGGTCCCATTGATCCGGCTCACCGTCCGCTCGACCTCGTCGCGCAGCTGCTCATAGCGCGCCACCTCAATCCGGCTGGGCACGCAGATCTGGACCAGGACCACTTGGCCGCGCAGTTCGGGATGCCGGCGCAGCAGCAGCTCGAAGGCCGCAAGCCGCTCGGGGATGCCCTTGGTGTAGTCGAGGCGGTCGACCCCGAGGATCATGCGGCGTCCGCCGAGACCGGTCGCCAACTCGCTATCCGCTGTGACGCGGGCGGTCGACTTCAAGGCCCGCGCCAGACCCTCGGCATCGATGCCAAGGGGGAACGCGCCCACGCGCACCACCCGGTCCTCGTAATGGATCTCGTCGGCGACGCCGACGAGCCCGAGCAGGCGGAATGCGGCGCCGGCGAAATGCCGCGCGTATTCCAGGGTATGGAAACCAAGGACATCGGCCCCCAGCAAGCCGCTGAGGATCTCATCGCGGGCCGGATGGATCTTGAACACCTCGGAGGCGGGAAAGGGGATGTGGTGGAAATAGCCGATGGCGAGACCGGGGCGTTCGCGCCGCAGCATCCCCGGCAGCAGCATCAGATGGTAGTCGTGGATCCACACCCGGTCATGGGGTCCGATCCGTGCGAGAAGGCTGTCCGCGAAGATCCGGTTCACCGTCCGGTAGGCCGCCCAATCCTCAGGGACGAAGCTGGCGATGGCCGGAAAGTAATGGAACAAGGGCCAGATCCCGCTGTTGGCCGCGCCATTGTAGTGGCGACGGGCGCAATCGGCAGGCACCTGCAGGTCCACCACCCGGGCGGCATTGAAGCGCTCCTCCTCCTCGCCGCGGGTCTGGAATCCGCCCTGCCCAACCCACCAGGTGTCGCCTTCCTCATGGACCGGCAGCAAGGCCGTGACCAGACCGCCATCGCTGCGCGACAGGGACCCGCCTGCATCAAGGGTGAAGGGAAGCCGGTTGGACACCAGCCAGGTTCGCATGGTCACGACAGGTCCCTCCGGGTGGCGCGGGCCGGGCCGAGATTGGCGCACATTAATTTGTATGTCAAATGGTTTATTATACTAAACATTGTAATTACGATTGAATCGGCATCCTCCACGCCCAT
>JBILDK010000128.1:0-7130 GCA_044352625.1 Planctomycetota bacterium | reverse complement strand
GCTGATGGCGGTGATCGGTTCCATGATTTCCCCTGTTTGGTGGCGACCCATTGCACGCTGCGCGCCACGACCCTGTGGGGTCATGCAGAGTGCAGGGCTGCGCCACGCGCCAGTGCCACCGCATTCCGACGGGAACGTCGTAGGTCGCGGGAATTGACATGCCACGCACGATCCGCGCATGGTTGGCACGGAATCTGCCAAGGGATAAGCGTCCGGCACCCGCCGCACGCCCACCCTGTCCAAGGACAAACCCCATGACCAGCCCCGCCTCCGACCCCGTTGCCGACTTCAGCTCCAAGGTCACCCAGTTGAAAGCATTGGTCGAGGACCTCTGCGCCAACAATTCCGGCACCTGCCTGGCCAAGGATGCGGCGTGCAAGGCCAAGACCCTGGTGGTCGACGCCAGCCGCACCGTGGTCGATACGGTGAAAAAGCACCCGGGCGAGTCCGCCGCGGTGGTGGTCGGCGCCGGCTTGCTGCTGTGGTGGTTTCTCAGCCGCCGTCAGTCCGCGACCTGAGACGGTTTGCTGATGGCGACCACACCACCGGCATCCGCTGGTGGTGTTGCGTTTGCGGAGGATTGCTGCGGCATTGCCCGCCTGGTCCGCGACACTCGCCCCCAGCCAAGGATACCAGATGCATGCTTCCGACCCCCTGATCCCTGCCGACGGCGATCCCGGCGACGACCGCCGACAGCTCGCCGCGGCCCTGTCCCACGATGTCCGGCAGCATGCGCGGCTGGTCTCCTCCTATTGCTCGCTGCTTGATCGCAGCGTGCTCGACGACCGCCAGCGCGCCCTGCTCGCCGTCGCCTCCGATCATGCGGACCGGCTGCAGCAGATGCTGGGTGCACTGGTGCGCTGGCTGCGCCTGGCGGACGAGCCCCTCGACCTCGTGCCCTGCGCCCTCGACAGCCTGTGGCGGGACGCGACCGCTGACCTCCTGGCCGAGGTCTCAGCGGATCCGCTGCCGGTGATCAACGTCGATCCGGCGATGATGACGGAACTGTTGCGCGAGCTGGCGCGCAACGCCGCGCGCTATCACGGCCACCGCGCGCACATCGTGCTCGGCGCCCGGCGCGAGGGCTCTGACTGGATCCTGGAGATCAGCGATGACGGCCCCGGCATCCCCGCGGATCAGCATGAACGGGTGCTGCTGCCGCTGCACCGCCTGCACACCTGGGAGCAGGTCCATGGCCACGGCATGGGCCTGACCCTGGCGGCACGCATCGCTGCCCGTCACGGCGGTGACCTGCGCATCACCCACGCCCCGACCGGGGGTTGCATGGTGCAGGTGCGGATACCCGCCTGAACGTGCGTTGTGCAGGGCCGCAGGCGGCCTGGGCCGCGCCGGCGCTTGGCACGATGCTGGCTCTGTTCCCGCAGGAATCCCGCCATGCCCAGCGCCGACGATCTGACCCCCACCGCCAGGACCCTGGTCGCCGCCGTCGATGAGACCCTGGAGCACCCAGTGGATGGGCAGGAGCGCCTGCGCTACGCCGCCGTGGCCGAGGCCCTCGGCCGCAGCGATGGCCGGCGGGCCGCCGAACTGCTGTCGGTCCCCACCCGACGCGTGACCGACGCGCAGAACCGCCTGCCCGCCTACACCCTGGCGACGCTGGTCGCCGCCGCCTGCGCCAGCCAGGAAGTGGTCCTGGACGATCGCGAAGACCTCCTGCGCACCGTGCGCCAGCAGATACGCACCGGACTCGCTGGCGGCACCGGCCTGCGCCCCCCGCGCTGGCTGATCCCGTCCACGATCGCCGACCGCACCGGGGCGCACGTCGGCGCCCTGCTCCTGCAATGCCATGGCGAGCCCGCGCGCCCCTGGCTGTGGCGGACCCTGCCTGAACAGGGCCGCTTCTTCATCCTTGGCTGCAATGCCGGCTCGCATCCGGCAGCGGCGCATCCGCGCTGCCTCGGAACCACCGATCTGGCCCAGCTCACCACCCGCGCCCCAGTCGGCGCCTAGATACCCACCCCTGAGGTCCCCATGCTCTACTGGTCCGCAGTTTTCTTCATCATCGCCCTGATCGCCGCGATCTTCGGCTTCGGCGGCATCGCCGTCGGTGCGGTGTCCATCGCCAAGATCCTGTTCTTCCTCTTCATCGTCCTGTTCGTGCTGTCACTGGTCCTCGGCATGTCCCGCCGGGGGCGCGACCGCTAGGGTACGCAGCCGGGCGATGAGCCCGGCGAAATCAGCGAAATACAAGGGCTTTATCCAGAAACCCTGGGCGCCGGCTGCGCAGCAGCGCAGGGCCTCCTGGGGATCGTCGGTGGTGGTGAGGATCACCGTGCCGCGGCTCCCGCGCAACCGAGGCAGCAGGTCACGGCCATGCCAGCGTCCGAGATGGAGATCGATCAGCACCACATCCGGGGCGAAGCCAGGCAATTCCTGCTCGGCCGCCTCGGGCGTGCCGACGGCGCGCAGTTCCAGATCCCCGCCGAATTCCAGCACCGCCTCGGTGAACAGCTCCCGCTCGGCCGGACTGTCGTCGAGCAGCAGGACCCGCAGCCCGGCACTCATCCCACCGCCGTCAGCCAGCGCGCGCGCAGCTCCTGCACCAGCACCAGCAGCTCGCCGAAGAACGGCGGTTTGACCCGGTAGTCGTCGGCTCCGCCGGCGAGGCAGCGGTTGCGGTCGGCCGGGTGGTTCGAGGTCGAGAGGATCACCACCGGCACCGTGGCGAAGGCGGGCAGGGCGCGCAGCGCCAGCAGCACCTGGTGGCCCGAGGCCCGGGGCAGGTTGAGATCGAGCAGCACCAGGTGTGGCACGGTGCCGGCGGCGGCCATGTCCCGGACCCCGGCGATGGCCGCATCGCCTTCGCGGAAGATGGTGTAGTCGGCGGGGATCTCCGCCTCCTCGAAGGCGGTGCGCACCAGTTCGACGTCGGAAGGGTTGTCTTCGATCAGCAGGATGCGCGCGTTCATGGGGTCTCTATCGCCGTCTGGGAACCCGAGCCATCCTCGGACAAGGTGAAAAGAAAGGTCGCGCCGCCGCCCACGGTGGGCTCGATCCAGATGCGGCCGCCATGCTGCTCGACCACCTTGCGGCAGATCGCCAGGCCGATGCCGGTGCCGGGAAAGGACTCCCGGTCATGCAGCCGGTGGAAGACCTCGAACACCGCCTCGCGGTGCTCGGGCAGGATGCCAAGGCCGTTGTCGGCCACGCTGACGGTCCACACCCCCTGGGCATCGCTGGTCGCCCCGATGGTGATCTTGGGATCCGCAGCGCTGCGGAACTTGAGTGCATTGCCGATCAGGTTCTGGAACAGCGAGCGGATCTTGGCGCGGTCGCAGTGCACCGTGGGCAGCGCCTCGATCGCGATCCGGGCGCGGGCTTCGCTGATCACCCGGCGCAGGTCCTGCAACACCTCGCCCACCACCTCCACCAGGGCGACCGGGGCGCGGTCCGCGGCATGCCCGAGCCGCGCGTAGATGAGCAGGTCGTTGAGCAGGAGGTACATCCGCGAGGCGCCGTCAGACGCATAGGTGATGTAGCGCCGGGCCTGGTCGTCGAGCCCCGTGCCGTGCCGACGCTGGAGCAGGTCGAGATACTGGGTGATGGTGCGCAGCGGCTCCTGGAGGTCGTGGGAGCTGACGTAGATGAACTGCTGCAATTCGCCATTGGCCACCCCCAGGTCGTCGGCGCGGTGGCCAGCTATGTTCCGTGCCTCGCGCTCGGCTTCGAGCAGCCGGGCATTGTCGAAGGCGATCGCCGCCTGGGCCGCCAGGCCAAGCAGCAGGCGCTCGTGGTCGACCGTGAAGTGGCTGGAGCGTGGATGGGCGAAGACCAGTCCGCCGAGCATGTCGCCGGTGCGCGAGCGGACCACCGCCGCCAGATAGCTGGCGACCGCCGGCAGGTCCTTAGCGCGCACGTCGTCGAGGCGGATGACCTCCTGGTCGGCGAGGGTGGTGGCGAACAACGCCTTGATCCCGGGCAGGCCCGGACCCGTCAGGTATGGGGTCGGATCCCCGGCCTGGGCGAACACCGCCAGCTCGCCCGGGCGCTCACCGGTGGTGAAGAACGCGCCGAAGGTCGCCGCGGTCAGTTCGCAGCCGGCCTCGGTCACCGCCTGGGCCGCGGCCTGCGGATGCATGGTCGAGGCGAGCCGGCGGTTGATCGCAATGCTCAGTTCGCCCGCGCGCCGGGCATTGGTCGAAATGCGGTACAGCTCGGCGGCCTTGGCCACCGCCCGCACCTGGGAATGGGCGAGCAGGAACAGGCCGAAGCTGAGGATCAACCCGGCGCTGGTGAACAGCGGCACCAGCCAGCGGTTGGAGCGCTGGTCGAACGCCGTCCGCGAGGTATAGGAGAAGTTCCAAGTGCGGCCGAGCACGGCCAGGGTGCGCTGGGCGGTATGGCTACCAAGGTTCTCGCTCACCGAATTGTAGATCACGCTGTCACCCTCGGCATCAGCGATGCGCAGGACCAGCGATGATCCGATCACCGGCAGGAAGGTGGGGCTGAACAGCTCGGCGCTGCGCAGGATCGCGAACACATGCCCGCGCAGATGATCCGACTGTTTGCCATCGCCATAGACCGGAATGAACACCAGCACACTGGCGTTTTCCTCCTGACCAACATCCCGCATCAGGCTCAGCGGCGCGCTGACCGTCGCGCGGCGGCTGACGAGGGAGGCCGCCAGGGCCGTCCGGCGCAGCGGTTCGCTGGCCTGGTCAAAACCGATCAGCTTGCGGTTATCCGCATCATCAGGCTCGATCTGCAGCACGATATGGCGCGGTAGCCCGGGGACGGCCTCCGGCCACAGACGCGGCTCCGGCTGACCCTGGGCGGCCAGCAGCTCGAGGGTGCGTGGCTCGTCGCCCGGGGCGACCGGGACGCACCAGCCAATGCCGAGGATGCCCGGATAGTTCAGGCTGAGGTTGTTGTCCTCCTGGGCGGCGAAGGCGCCGCGATCGATCGCGCTGAGACCGTCGATGTGCCCGGCGACCCCGCTGAGCATGGCGCCATAGGTCTCGATGCGGCGCAGGATGCGCTCCTGGGTGGCATCCACCGTGATCGCGAAGCGCTCGGCGTCGATATCCACGATGGCGCGCTGCAACACCAGGGCACCGATCGCGGTGAGCCCCATGGCCACGCCCAGCACCAGCCACGCGTACCACGCCCGGTCGGTGAAGGGCAGGGGCGGCGGGATGAGGGTGGGATCAGACATGCGGCCCGTGACCATAGGCAGCGGGCGCCGGAACCGCTATCCAATCCGGTACTGCACAATGCAGGAGACCCGGCCTGGGGTTCCAGGCCGGGTCGGAACAACGCACGCCGTGGGATCAGTGCTTCGATTCCAGGTCCTTGGCCTGGGCGAGATGCGCCTGCAGCTTGGCCAGGTGCTTGATCGCGAAGGCTTTCACATCCGCGTCCTTGGCGTCTTCGCTGGCCTCTTGGAAGGTGCTGACGGCGCGCTTGTGGGCTTTGATCTGGGTCTCGAGATAGGTCTCGGCGAAGTCCTTGTCGTTCTCCTTGCCGAGGGCGTCGAGCCGCTTCTGAACGGCCTCGTCAAGCGCGGCCGGGATCGTGATCTGCTTGCTTCCGGCGAGGGTCTTGAGCTGGCTGTGCATGGCCCCGTGCTCACTGGCCACCGCCTGAGCGAAGGTGAGTTCGGCTCCCACCAGACCGCGTTTACCAGCAAGCTCGGAGGTTTTGATCGCCTCCTGGCTGCCGAGCAACGCCTCATGCACAAAATCCGCATCGTCCTGGTTCACGCTCGGCGTGGCTGTGGCGGCGGTGTCGGCGGCGGGGAGGACGGTGGGAAGGGCGCCGGAGACTCCGAGAAGGAGGGCCAGGGAGAAGGCGAGGGGCAAACGGTTCATGCGGATTCCTTGGGTTACGGCCGTAGAGGGGGCCGGTGAGTGGACATTGCGCTGGCCGTGCCAAGGCCGACGGCCGTGTTTTATCCGCTGATCGCGTGCAGGCGGCTTGGTGGCGACCACCGAATGGGTTGCGCTTCGCTCGACCATATCGTGTCCATCCCTGCACTATGCAGCGATATTCATCGCTTTTTCGTCCAGATTCGCGGTGGCTGATTTGGCATCGAACGCGCTCTGCTGGATGCCCCGGCGCGCCTGCGTCTTCACCCGCATCCCACGAAGGCCTTATGTCCCACGTCCAGCTCGCTCCCACGCTTCTCGCCCTGGCCGCAACCGCGGCTCTCGGTGGCGCTGAAACCTCCTTCCTCGACCTGCGCCTTGGCGCAGGTGTACTTGCCACGGAGTATAAAGGAGCCTCGAACACCACGGTCTACAATCGCAGCACCCAGGTCACCACCGTTTCCAACACGGGTGAAGATGGGCGCAACGCCGACAGCAACTACCGTGGCCAGCTGCAACTGGTGTGGGGTGACCTGGGACCTGCCGGTGGTCTGATCCTGGGCGGCGGCGTGGCCATGAACCAGTCGCGCTTCGACGATGGCTTTCAGGAGACCCGTGTCACCACCCCGGTGGTGAACGTGCTTGCCGGCTACGGTATCGCGGTCCTACCCCAGTGGCATTTCGAGCTGACCCCGTTCGCCGGTGCCGGCCGTGCCTATTACTCGGTCAAAAATCAGTGGGCCACCGATACCAGCAAGGAGTGGAGCAAGTACATGGAATATGGCGCCAAGATCGGCACCTATGTCACCGTCCTCGACTTCCTGCAGGCCGGCCTGGAAGTGCCCTACCTGGTGGGCCGCTTCGATCCCGAATACGATCATGACGATGGCCTCGACAGCTACACGGTCAGCGACAACCGCCGCAACCAGGGCTTCGGTCTGCTCTTCACCCTCGGCGCACGATTCTAATTCGCGCCTGGGAGCACAGGCAGAAGCCTGCGCTCCCATGGGTCCACCAACGACAACACCGCGATGGTTATCGCGGTGTTGTCGTTGCGCCCGGGAAAATCAGATGCGACGGGGAATGAGCGCCATGGCCAGGCCGACGCCCAGGGCGACGCCTCCGGCGATGAGCAGGTACACCGCCCGGTCTGTGGGTTCACCGTTGAACATGCGGGAGAACGAGCTGGCGACGGAATCGGCTGCCAGGAAGCCGAAGACGAGCATGAACGCTCCGGCAATGAGCAGTCCGACAGATATGAGGGTGGTGATCATGAGGAACCTCGGGAAATGGTGGGTGATG
>JBILDK010000127.1:0-7169 GCA_044352625.1 Planctomycetota bacterium | reverse complement strand
CGCGTCATTTGCGCCAACATGGCGGGCGGGCCGGCTGGCTAGCGGCGGCGCAGGTGGTGCGATGCCTCTGACCCCGCTGCCATTGCCGGCACCACGCACCACCCACCCATTCCCGTGACCCCCGATCCCAACCTCAACGCGCTGTGGGCGCGCTGCATCGCTGAAGAGCTGCGCCGCGCGGGGTGCGCTCGCGCCGTCTTGTGCCCGGGCAGCCGCAACAGCCCGCTGCTCTTCGCCTTCGCCGCTGAACTGGGCGACGGCTGCCTGAGCCACAGTGACGAGCGCAGCGCGGCGTTCCTCGCCCTGGGCATGATCAAGGCCGGCGGCAAACCGGTGGCGGTGTGCGTGACCTCGGGCAGCGCCCTGGCCAACTGCCTGCCGGCGCTGACCGAGGCCCATGCCACGGGCCTGCCGCTGATCATCGTCGCGGCGGATCGTCCGTGGGAACTGCATGGCACCGGCGCACCGCAGAGCATGCCCCAGGCCCATGGGCTGGCCGCGTGGCTGGCCCATGAGGTGGCCCTGGGCGAGCCGACCCTCGACGACCGCGCCCTGCGCGTGCTGCGCGCCCGCATCAGCCGCGCGACGCAGGTGCCAGGCCCGGTGCTGATCAACGTGCCGCTGCGCGATCCGCTGCCGCCACTGCCGGAACGGGGCTTCGCCACCGCGCACCTGTCGGAGGTGGCGCTGCGCGGCCGGGGCACGGCGCCCTACACCGAAGTGGTCGAGCCCTACGCCGAACACCTGGCCGGGAGCGTCGGCTGGACCGAACCGGACTGGCTGCGTCCAGGCCTGCGCGGACTCATCCTGGTGGGGGCGGCGGCCGAATCGGCCATCGATCCCAAGCCGATGGAACTGGCCGTGGGCACCGGCTTCCCGTTGCTCGCCGACGCTGCCAGCGGCCTGCGCGATTGCGGACTGGATGGCCTGGTGACCCTGGCCGATGCCCTGGTGGCCGGTCCGATGGGTTCCGTCGCCCCGGAGCTGGTCATTCAGGTCGGGCCCGCGCCCTTGTCGCGCGCCCTATACGAATGGCTCGACCGCCATGCGCCACGCTGGATCTGCCTCGAACCCGGCGACGGCCAGGACTGGCTGGCCCGCGCCGAGCTCGCCATCCGCCGCCCGGGCATCCAGGCCTATCATCGGCTCGCAGAACGTCTCGGGCGCGGGGACGAGGTGTGGCGCGCGCGCTGGCTCGCCGCCGAGGCCGCCGCCCGCAGCCGCCTGGTCACCGCCATGCACGCGGCCGAGTGGGGCGAGCCCCTCGCCGCGCACCACGCGCTGATCCATCCCGGCTTCGCCTTCACCGCCATCGGCAACAGCATGGCGGCACGTCATGCCAACCTGCACCTGCCGCCCACGGTGCTGCCGCGGCCGGTGGTGGCGACCCGCGGTGTGGCCGGGATCGACGGCAACCTCGGCACGTTCCTGGGCGCCAGCGTGGTGCTGGGCCGCGGTCTGCTGCTCTGCGGCGACCTCACGGCGCTGCACGATCTGCCAGCCCTGGCGGCGTTGCCCGCCCTCGGCGCCGGCGGCACCATCGTCATCCTCGACAATGGCGGCGGCGGGATCTTCGACTACCTGGCCGTGGCCCAGGTGCCGGACTATGCGCGCTGGGTGCGGACCTCGCACCAGCGCGATCTGGCGCCACTGCTCGCCGGATTCGGCCTGGAGGTGCATCAGGTCAGCGACGCTGCCAGTCTGCGCGCCGCCCTCGACCGCGCCGCCCTGGGCGGCTGGCACGCCATCATCTGCCTGGTGCGCGACACCGACAACGTGAGCCAGCACCGCACGCTGCTGCACACCCTGGCAACGGCCTGATGCGCAGGCAGTATGACCACCATGGGCCGTCGCGGATTCACCCTGATCGAGATGCTGGTGGCCACTGGCGTCTTTCTGCTCGGCTTCAGTGCTGCGTACATGCTGTTCCTGGCGGGCGTGCGCTACCGCACCCAGGCTGAGGCCACCCAGCGCATGGCGTTTGCGCTGACGTCGCTGGTGGAGGAATTGAGTTTGTCGTCGGGGGAGCGGGGAAGTGAAACCGGCGAACCAAAGAACTACCAAGGCAACGGCCTCGTGTTGGATGGGATCGCCGGGGCACTTGAAGCGCCGAGCGGAATGGATGGGAATCTCTTCGCATATCCCGATCTGCCAGGCATCTTTTATCGGGTCATGACGGTCAGCGACATGCATGGGAAAGACGAAGATCCTCCTGGAGGCCTTCCTGTTGACGGCCTACCCCTTCCCTCCGCTTCAGCGACCATCCACGCCCGCGTCCTGGTACTCGCGTTTGCCACCGACGACTCAACGGTGACGTTCGCGGACCTTCAGCGCCGTTTCCAAATTGATGGCAGCGCCGCCTCAACTCCCGACCAACTCGCCGCCGCCCTGGTGGATCGCGGCCTCGCCTTGCAGTGCGAGACGGTGATCCTGCGTCGCCCGTCGTGGCTCTGACACGCTTCGATACGAGAGACTGAACTGAGTGACTGACCCCTGGGGAAGCCCCGAGGTCGGCTTGACAGTCTTCGAGTCAGCCTAGCTTGGTTCTACCCCGATGATCGGGGCCTCGACCATGACCTTTGCCATTATCCCTCACATGCCCGACCTACCGCCCCGTGACCAGCGTTCCTGGCTCGCCGGCATGGGTGCGGCGTGGATGATGATCACGTCCGTGGCCATGGGCATCGGGCTCGGGCTGGCGCTCGACCGTTGGCTCGACTCCAGCCCCTGGGGCACCCTGGTCCTGTCGATGACCTTTCTTGCTGCTGGTGTGTACCTCGTCATACGTGAGGGCAGCCGATGAACCCCGTCCAGTCCGCCATGCGGGAGCCCGTCCGTGTCTGACAGCCACCGGTTCGACTTCAACGCGCTCAATGCTGGCCACACCAGCCCGTCCCCGGCCATCGAGTGGGTCCACGGCAAGGCGCCACAGCTGATCCTCAACCTGCCGGACTACGCCGCGCGTAATCTCAGCAAACTCTCTCACAGCGACGGCTTCGCCAGCGCGACGCCCTCGACTGCGACGCTGACCTGGGCCGAAGACTACGCCGCCGGAAAGTCCCTCGACGCCACCCAACTCGCTAAGGCCATGACCGTGGCTCAGGACTACGCCTGGGCGACCATGCCCAAGGCGCTTTCCTTCTTCACCCATCAAACCTTCTGGTCCACCGTGGCCCTGGTGCTGATGGGCCTGGCCCTGCTGGTGTTCAACCGCCGCAAGCCGACCCAGCATGTGCCGGCAAATCGCTTCCAGAACATGATGGAGGCCACCGTCCTCTACATCCGCGATGAAGTGGTGAAGCCCAATATCAGCCACCATCCGGAAGCCTGGACGCCGTTCTTCGCCAGCTTGTTCATCGCCATCCTGACCTGCAATCTGTTCGGCTTGGTACCCATCTTCGGCACCGCCACCGGCAGTCTGCCGGTGGCCATCGGCTTCGCCCTGCCCATCTTCGCGCTGATGATCACCCTGGGCATGGCGCATAATGGTGGCGGCTTCTGGCTTAAGCTGGTGCCGGTGAAGTTCGGCTGGAATCCGATGGATTTCTTCGTGTTCTTCCTGCTCCTCGCGCTGGAATGGGCGAGTCTGTTGATCAAGCCGGCGGTGCTCGCGCTCCGACTCTTCGCCAACATGCTTGCCGGCCACACCCTCCTGCTCGTCTTCGTGTGCCTCGGCTTCATCGTCTATGAATCCGATCCTACGGCGATCGGCATGAGCATCGGCATGGGCCTGGTGGGCTGGGTCGTCTCGATCGCCTTCTACATGCTCGAACTGCTGGTCGCCCTCGTCCAAGCCTACGTCTTCACCATGCTCGCCGCCGTATTCATTGGCTCGTGCATCCATCCCGAACACTGACCCCTCCTCCGCCTCCAGACCTCACCAAGGATTCCACCATGGATCTCTCCCCCATCGTCTCCGCCCTCGCCGCCGCCCCCGAGGCCGTCACTGCCGCCGCCGCCATGACTGGCGACGTGGACCACGGTCTCTCGACCCTGGGCAAGGGCATGGCCTTCGGTCTCGCCGCTTTCGGCGGTGCGATCGGTATCGGCCTGGTGTTCATGGCCGCCATCACCGGCATGGCTCGCCAGCCCGAACAGGCCGCCGCCCTGCGCACCATGGCCTTCCTCGGCTTCGCCTTCATCGAGGCCCTCGCCCTCATCGGCTTCGTGCTGACCTTCATCCTGAAGTAATCGTCGCCTGACGTGCCACAGCCCTGCCGCATCTCGCGACAGGGCCCCCACCGGGACCCGCCATGGACGCCATTCTCAGCAATTTCCTCGCCCAGTTCCTCTGGGGCCTCGCGGCCTTCGTGGTCTTCGTGCTCATCGTCTTCAAGCTCGGGGTGAAGCACATCCTGGCGGCGGTCGATGCCCGTGAGGCCAAGATCAAGGCCGACCTTCAGTCGGCCACCGACGCCGCCGGCCATGCCGCCAAGGTGATCGCCGAGAACGAGGCCAAACTCAAGGAAGCCGAACACGACATCGCGGAGCGCATGGCCGAGGCCCGGCGCGACGCTGAGGCGAACAAGGCCAAGCTCATCGATCAGGGCCGGGTCGAGATCGACGCCATGCGTCACCGCGCCCTGCGCGAGATCGAGGCTGCGCGCCACACCGCCGTGGTCAGCCTGCGCCGTGAGATTGCCGAAATCTCGGTCGCGGTGGCTGAAAAGGCCGCCCGCGTGCAGCTCGATCCAGCCAAGCAGGAAGAGCTCGTCCTGACTGCGATCGAAGCCTACGAGACGCAGCACAAGGACGGAAACTGACATGGCCGCAGGCACCGTCGCCGGCGTGTACGCCACCGCCCTGCTCGAACTCGCCAGCGAACGCGGCAGCTACGACGCGGTGGTGGCGGCGTGCCGCGAGCTCGCGGATTCCTGGCCCGAAGCGGCGATCCGCAGCCTCGACGATCCCCGGGTCGGCCGGGTCCGCGCCAAAGAGGTGCTTCGCGCCCTCCTGGCCGACAAGCCCAAAGAGTTGGTGGATCTCCTACAGCTGCTGGTTGACCGCAACCGGCTGGCGGATGCCTTCTCGATTCTCGACCTGGTGGATGACCTGGATGATGCCAAGCAGGGCGTCGTCGAGGTCACCATCACCTCTGCCGCACCGTTGAGCGCCGTGGCCAAGGCCGCGCTCAAGGACCAGATCCACATCCGCCGTGCGCAAGGCGCCGGGGGCGCTGACGAACGCCAGGAGCTGCACGAGCTGGTTGATCCCGCGCTGATCGGCGGATTCACCCTCCGCCTCGGCGACAAGTACCTCGATGCCAGCGTCCGTCGCCGGCTGCACGAACTCAAAGCCGGCATCCTCGCCACCCCCGTCAATGACGGCTGGTGGACGGGCGCCACCGCCTGAACCCCCTCTGATTCCCCACTTTCTTCTGCACGCTTAGCCAAGGAATATCCCCGTGAAGATCCGCGCCGATGAGATGACCGCGATCATCAAGCAGCAGCTCGCCTCCTACGGCCAACAGATGGTGGTCGACGAGGTCGGCACCGTCGTGATGGTGGGCGACGGCATCGCCCGCATCAACGGTCTCAGCGGCTGCATGGCCGGTGAGATGATCGAGTTCGAGAATGGCAGCTACGGGCTGGCCCTCAACCTTGAGGAAGGCGTGATCGGCGCCGTGGTCATGGGCGAGTACCAGACCATCAAGGAAGGCTCCATCGCCAAGCGCACCAAGCGCGTGCTCGAGATCCCCGTGGGCCAGGCCCTGCTCGGCCGCGTGGTCGACCCGCTCGGCCGCCCGGTGGACGGCAAGGGCCCGATCAAGGCCGAGGCCTCCCGCCGCATCGAAAGCCCAGCCCCTGGCCTGGCGGACCGCAAGAGCGTGCACGAGCCGCTGCAGACCGGTCTGAAGTGCATCGACGCCATGATCCCGGTGGGCCGTGGCCAGCGCGAGCTGGTGATCGGCGACCGCAAGACCGGCAAGACCGCGATCTGCATCGACACCATCATCAACCAGAAGGGCAAGGGCGTCGTCTGCGTCTACGTCGCCATCGGCCAGAAGGAGTCCACCGTCGCTGGCATCCTCAAGCTGCTCGAAGCCGCCGGTGCGATGGCCTACACCATCATCGTCAACGCCCCGGCCTCGATGCCGGCGCCGATGCAGTTCCTCGCGCCCTACGCCGGTGCGGCCCTGGCCGAGTTCTTCATGTACAACACCTGGGAGATGGCCGACGGCCTGCCCAAGCTGGTGGACGGCAAATACATCGCCAAGGGCGTGAGCGAGGGCGGCCGCGGCATGGCCACCTTCTGCGCCTATGACGACCTGTCCAAGCAGGCCGCGGCCTACCGCGAGATGTCGCTGCTGCTGCGCCGCCCGCCCGGCCGCGAGGCCTTCCCCGGCGACGTGTTCTATCTGCACAGCCGCCTGCTCGAACGCGCCGCGAAGCTGTCCGACAAGCTCGGCGGCGGCAGCATGACCGCGTTCCCGGTCATCGAGACCCAGGAAGGTGAAGTCAGCGCCTACATCCCCACCAACGTGATCTCGATCACCGACGGCCAGATCTACCTCCAGCAGGATCTGTTCAACTCGGGCGTGCGCCCGGCCGTGGACGTGGGCATCTCGGTGAGCCGCGTGGGCGGCAACGCCCAGATCAAGGCGATGAAGAAGGTCGCCGGCACGTTGCGCCTCGACCTCGCCTCGTTCCGCGAGCTGGAGGCCTTCGCCCAGCTCGGCACCGAGCTCGACCCCGCCACCCAGCGCCAGCTCGACCGCGGCGCGCGCATGGTTGAACTCCTCAAGCAGGGCCAGGCGTCGCCGCTCGATGTGGCCGACCAGGTGATGATGATCAAGGGCGCCGGCGAAGGCATGCTCGACGACGTGCCCGTGGCCCAGGTCCCGGTCTACGAGCGTGATTTCCTGGCCATGGTGCACAGCGAGTATCCCGAGATCGCCAGCGGCCTGCACGCCAAGAAGGAGTTCACCCCCGAACTCGACACCAAGTTCAAGGAGGCGATCAAGCGCTTCAAGACCACCTTCGGCCAGAAGAAGGCGAAGGCTTGATCCCACGCACCCATCCTGGTGACGACCGGACGACCGGACGACCAGACGACCGGACCTGCTGACCCATGGCCAATCTCCGCGACATCCGCAAGCGCCGCAAGAGCGCCAGCAACACGCGCAAGATCACGCGCACCATGGAGCTGGTGGCCTCGGCCAAGCTCAA
>JBILDK010000126.1:0-7180 GCA_044352625.1 Planctomycetota bacterium | reverse complement strand
GGCTCATCGGCATCCTGCGCCACAAGATCGTGGATCGCATCCGCGTGGCGGCGCGCAGCGACCAGCAACAGCCGCTGGCCGAGGCGATGGAGGACTGGTGCGGTGATACCGGCGGCTGGCTCCATGCTCCCAAGGGCTGGGGGGGCGATCCGGCCAAGCTGGGCGAGGATCGCGAATTCTGGGAGCAGGTCCGCGGCTGCTTCGCCGGTCTGCCCGAACGCCAGGCCCAGGTCTTCGCGCTGCGTACCTTCGATGGGCTGGACGCAGAAGACATCTGTCAGCAGGTTGGCATCACCCCAACCAATCTGTGGGTGCTGCTGCACCGGGCGCGCACCCGCCTGCGCGCCTGCCTGGAAGCGTCGTGGTTCGCCCCGGAGGTCAGCCCATGATGATCTACTCCTGTCGCGAGGCCGCCCGCCTGCTGTCGGTGCAGCAGGACCAGCCCCTCGCGCTCAGCCAGCGCGTGGCCCTGGGACTGCACACCGCTGCGTGCCGCGCATGCCGCGCCTATGCCCGCCAGATCCGCTTGATCGATGCGGTCTTCATCGCCCACGCCCAGCTCGTCGAGGCCAGCCTGCCGGTCAGCCCCGGGCTCGACGCGGCGGCCAAGGCGCGCCTGCGCGAGCGCCTGGCCGCGCACCATGCCGACTGACGACCAGGGCTGCTTCCGCCCGGGTTTGGCCACCACCGCCTGGCTCGCCGGCATCGGCATCACGCATATCCGGCAGGTGGCGGTGATCGGCGTGATCGAGACCTGCCACCGCCTGCGCGCCGTCGGGCATCCGGTGTCGCTCAATCTCGCCTACGGCCTGCAGGCCGACCTCATGGGCACCACCTGGAACCAGCTTCCGGAAGAGGAGCGCGCAGCTCTGCGCTCCGCCTTCAACGCGGGGCCAGGGTCCAGGCCAACAGCGCAGCGGCGCCCGCGGCCAGCGGCAGGGTCGTGACCCAGGCACGTAGGATCCCACCCAGCCAACGCCCACGACAGACCGCCGGCGCCGACCTTCGCCCCGGTGGTCACATGCGCGGTCGAAATCGGCAAGCCCATCCGGCTGGCGAGCAGCACCGCCAGCGCTGCGTCCCCGGCCACTGCCGGACGCAGCGTCTCTCACGCCACCAAGCTGGCTACCGGCTTGCCCGTATCATTGGCGCCGTTGGCCCAGGCCAGGGCCAGAGCCGCCACGATCAGGACCAGCGTCAGCAGCATCCCGACCCCGGTGTGCACCCGGCGCCGGTGGTACGGTAGTCGGCAGGCAGCACACCGTTCTTGGTCTCCTGCGCGTGGCGCACGCGGTGGCCTTCGCAGGCGTAGGGGGGCTGGTCGGCATCGGGAATCGCCTGGTAGGGCGGCAGGCCGATGACCTGCTGGGCATAGGGCTCGCCGGTCAGCAGGCGGTAGGTCTTGCTGCACACCGCGGTGCGCTCGCCGCGGCGGAACACATGGCCGTCGTCGTCGCGCACCTCGCTCCACGGCCCCGGATAGAGGATCGCGTGGTTGCCCTCACGGCAGGGGCCCTGCTTGCCCTTGTAGGCCACCACGGTGACCGAGCGGTACTCGATGCCGCCGACCACCTGCCAGGGCTTCTCATCACGCTTGGCCAGGTGCACGCCGTGGAAACCGGCGTCGGCAAACGCCTGAAGGAAGCGGTCCTCGCGGAAGGCGCCGCTGATGCAGCCCGACCACAGGGTGGGGTCGCGGCGCTGCTCATCCGGCACGTCCTCGTCGCTGACGATATCCGAGATCGCTACCCGGCCCCCGATCGTGACCACCCGGAACAGCTCGGCGAAGAGCCGCTGACGTTCGGCCTCGCCCACCAGGTTGAGGACGCAGTTCGATACCACCACGTCGATACTGGCATCAGGTATCAGCGGTGACTCGCGTCGCAGGCGGGCTTCCTCGTCGCGCAGGGCGAAGAGGTCCTCGCGGGTTCGGACCGGATGTTCCGCCAGCCAGCGGTCCACCGCCTCCAGGTCCAGGGCCAGGTCCTGGATCTCGCCGCAGCGGAACACGGTGTTGGCGAAACCGATGGCGGCGGCCACCTGCGGCGCAGCCCCGCGGGCCAGCGCCAGCATGTCGCGGTTGCGGTCGATGCCGATCACCCGGCCGGCGGCGCCGACCACCTGGCTGGCGATGAAGCAGATCTTTCCGCCGCCGGAACCGAGATCGAGGACCGTCTCCCCGGTCCGGACGTGGCGGCTGGGATCACCACAGCCGTAATCCCGTGCGATGACCTCGGGCGGGATCGCCGACAGGAAGCGGGGATCGTAGTCCACCGGGCAGCACAGCGCCGGTTCGACCGTCTGGGCGGCGGCGCCATAACGTGATTGGATGGCGAGGGTCTGGTCCAAGGCGTCTCCGAGCGTGTGGAGGGGGCGGTGTACTCACGCCGGCCCGGGTAAGCAATGCCACGCGTGTCGGCATGCGCCACCCAGGCCGGTATAGGACGCCGGACTCACTTCGTGAGCGTCACCCACTCCTGCTCGGCCTTGGTCAGGACGCCGGCGAGGTCGGCGTTCATCTTCGCCTTGACCTCGAGGTTCTTGTTCAGGTACAGCTTGCCGTTCACGATCTGCCAGGTCTGGAGCTCGACCGGGAAGAGCTTGCCCTTGGACACGCCGAAGGCGCAGAATCCGCCGAACTGAGGCGCGTACTTGCCGGGATCGGCCTGGAACGCGGTGCGGTTCTCGGGGGAGCTGAAGCGGTAGGTGGCGCCAGCATGGGTCGCGGTCAGGTCGGGCTTGCCGGGCAGGATGGCCGAGGTGGTGAATAACGCCACGGGATCGCTTCCTTCGAGGGCGACCTGGGCGGCGTCGACATTGACCTTAGCCGCGATGGCGGGCTCGGCGGACACGGCGGACACGGCGATGGCCGGCATCGCGCCCACGGCCAGGATACAGGTGAGGGCGGGCAGGGTGCGAATGAGGCGACGGAACATGAGACGTCCTTGGGCGCAGGGCCCGTTGGGGTGACGCTCATTCGTCTGCTTGGTCGCGGGATCCTTACACCGGTCCGAAGCGGTAGCGCAGGATGGTGGTGATGATGCCCCAGCCGGCCTTGAAGATCGGACCGAGACGCCCGCTGATCTTGCTCGTGCCTGCCGTGCGGAGCTTGGCGTCCACCGCCACCTCGCGGTAGCGCAGGCCTAGGCGCAGGGCCTTGGTCTGCATCTCGGCGGTCCAGCCGAAGGTCGGATCGCGCATGCGCAGCCGGGCCAGGGCGGCGGTGCTGACGCAGCGGAAGGGGCCCAGGTCGGTGACCCGGCGCCAGTACAGCAGGCGCATGAGCACGATGGCCACCAGGTTGCCCATGCGCTGCGGCGGGGTGAGGGCACCGCGCTCGGCCCGGCCCAGGGCCCGGCTGCCCACCACCAGGTCGGCCTCGTTGCGTTGCACCGGGCCGCACACCGCATCAAGCCGGTCGAGGTCGTCGGCGCCATCGGCGTCGCAGAATACCACGGCGCTGGCCCCGGCCGGCAGTGCCGCCAGGGCGGCGAGGCAGGCTGAACCGTAGCCGCGTCGCGCCGCTGGCACGACCTGCGCGCCTGCGGCCGTGGCCACGGCCGCAGTGCGGTCGCGGCTGCCATTGTCGGCCACCACCACCGCGTCCACGCCGCGGGCAAGCAGTCCCGCAACCACCGGGCCGATGGAGCCTTCCTCGTCAAGGGCCGGGATCACCGCCACCAGCATGGTCAGCCGGGCACGATCAGATTGGCGATGCGTTCAGGATCTTCCATCGCCCCGACGCCGGATTCGCCGCAGGCGAGATGACCGCTGACCGGCGGGATGATCAGCGCCCCGCGCTCGGCCAGGGTGCGGACATGGCCCTGGACCACCGGCTTGTTCCACATCACCGTGTTCATCGCCGGTGCCAGCCACAGCGGTTTCTCGGGTTCCAGCGCCAGCACCAGCGTGGTCAGCAGGTCGTCCGCCAGGCCCAGGCTGAGCCGCGCCAGGATGTCGGCGGTGGCGGGGGCGATGACCATGGCCTGGGACCAGCGTGCCAGGTCGATGTGCGGCATGCGGCCGTCGCCGGGGAACATCGCGCAGGACACGGGCTCGCCGCTGACCGCCACCAAGGCATCGGCCGCCACCAGGCGCAGCGCGGACTCGGTGCAGACGCAGCGCACGGTATGCCCGCGCCGACGCAGGGCGCGGACCAGTTCGGGGGTCTTGTAGGCGGCGATGCCGCCGCTGATGCCGAGGAGAAGGTTCATGGTTTATGGTTTATGGTTCATGGTTTGGTGGTTGGTAGTTGGTGGTCCCTTCGGGGACCGCGATGCGTCTGGTCCAGACCATGAACCATGAACCATCAACCATCAACCCGTGAAGGGCCCCGCGCCCTTTACGGTCGGCAGCAGTTCACCGTCCACGCCGAGCTTCTTCTCGACCTCTTCGAAACGCACCGAGATCTTGGTCGAGACGCCCTGTTCGTTCTGGGTGATGCCGTAGATCGCGTCGGCGCGCATCATGGTGCGCTTGCGGTGGGTGACGACGATGAACTGGCTGCCAGGGCGACCATCGATGCCTTGCGTAAATTCGTGGACCATGCTGTTGTAGCGGTCCACGTTGGCTTCATCCAGCGGCGCATCGACTTCGTCAAGGATGCAGAACGGACTGGGCTTGGTGCGGTACACTGCGAACACCAGGGCGATGGCGGTGAGGGCTTTTTCGCCACCCGACAGCTGGGTGATGATCTTCGGATTCTTGCCCGGCGGGCAGGCGACGATCTCCAACCCGGCTTCCAGCGGATCCACCGCGTTGCCCTCCTCGTCCTTGAGTTCGAGGTGCAGGTCGGCGCGGCCACCGCCGAAGAGCTTGCGGAACAGCTCCTGGAAGTTGCTGCGTACCGAACGGTAGGTTTCCTCGAAAAGCTTGCCGCTGATCTGATTCAACTCGCCGATGACCAGCTCAAGCGTGTCCTTGGCCTTGCTCAGGTCGTCGAACTGCTTGCCCAAGAACCCTTCGCGTGCCTGAGCCTCTTCCAGCTCGTCGATCGCCGCCAAATTCACCGGGCCAAGGTCGGCCATCTCGGTTTCAGCGGCCTGCAACTGCTGGCGCAGGCTGGGCAGGTCGAGATCGTCCGGGCGCACGTAGTTGGTGAAGGCCTCGGTCAGCTCGATGCGGTGGTCCTCCATCACCCGGGCAGCGAGGGTCTCGATGCGCAACCGCGCCTCGTCGGCGGCGCGCTGGGCGGTGTTGCGCTCCTGGTCGGTGACTTTGGCGCGGGCGGCGAGGACCCGGGATTCCTGGCGCGATTCCTCGACGCCGTCGCGGATGCGGTCGCGTTCTTTGATGAGTTGGTCCAGGGCGGTGGCGGTTTCGGCGAAGCGCGCCGCCTGCTCGGCCTGGAGGCGATCATTGTCCTCGGCGGTGGCGGTCAGCTCGGCGCGGCGCGTGTCGAGCCCAGCCAGGCGGCGACTGCGTTCGTCACGCTGGTCTTCCAGCTCTTGGCACTGGCGGACCAGGTGGGCGAGGTGGTTGCGCGCGGCCTCGACCCGCTCCTGGCTGGTGGCCACCGACACACGCAGATTGGCGACCTCCTCCTGGATGCGGTCGCGGTGCGCGCCCTTGGTGGCGAGCGCTCCTTGCAGCGACTGCACCTCGTGCATCAGCTTGGTGTCCAGGGCGCTGAACCAGGCGTGCTGCCCGAGCAGATCGCGGCCTTCACTTTCGAGTTTGCCCTGCTCGCTGGCGATCTCCTCCAGGTCGGCGCCGAACCCGCTGGTATTGGATTCGAGGTGCAGGCGGTCGCGCTCGGCCTTCATCAGGTTGGCCTTGGCGTCGCCCACGGTGCGGTCCGCGTCCTGGATGGCGCGCCGCGCCGCATCCACCGCCAAGCCGAGTTCGAGGGCGCGGGTGCGCGCGGCATCGCGTTTGGTCGAAAGGTCGGCGCGGCGCTGGTTCAGCTCGATGGCCTGGTCCTTGAGCCGCGCGATTTCGTTGGCGCGCGAGACCACGCCGCCGCCCTCCTGGGCCTGGCTGCGGCCGCCGGTCATGGCGCCGCCGGCATTCACCACCTCGCCGTCGAGGGTGACCATGCGCGCGCTGATGCGTTGGCGGCGGCGGATGGCGATGGCGTGGTCGAGGGTCTCGACGATCAGCACATTGCCCAGCAGATAGTCGAAGGCGCCGTTGAAGCGCGCATCGTACTCGATCAAGCGGCTGGCCAGGCCGACCACGCCGGGTTCGCGCAGGATGCGCTCATCGGCACGGTCGCGGCCGCGGATGTCGTCGAGGGGCAGGAACGTGGCTCGGCCGCGGCGTTCGCGCTTGAGGTACTCGATGGCGGACTTCGCCGCCTCTTGCGATTCGGTGATGATGTTCTGGGCCTGCTGGCCGAGGGCGGTCTCGATGGCGACGACATACTCGCTGGGCACCCGGCAGAGTTCCGCGACCATGCCGATCACGCCGGGCAGGCGGTCCATCTCGGACAGCACATCGCGCACGCCGCGCTGCACGCCCTCGGCGCGGCGCTCGGCCTCGGTGTGCAGGCGCAGGCTGGTTTCGACCTGGGCCTCGGTGTGGCGCAGTTCGCCAAGCTGGTGGTCGAACTGGTTGGCCACCGCCTGGGCCTCTTCGCGGGCGCGGATCGCGCTGTCGAGGGCACTGTGGGCGTCAGCAGCGCCGCGGATCTGGGCGTCGAGCGCGCCGCGCGCCTGGACCTCGGCGCCCTGCGCCGCGAGCAGTTGGCCGGTGGTTCCGCCGGAGCGTTCCTCGACCCGGCGGCGGCGGTCGGCGAGGGCCCCGCGGGCGCTTTCCAGCCGGCCCTGCTCGGCGCTGATCCGCGCCAGTTCGCGCATGCATTCGATCTGCTTAGCCTTGACGTCCTCGGTGCGCGCCACCAGCGCATCGACCTCGGCCAGGATCCCGTCGAGTTCCGTGCGCCGGGCGCGCATGGCCAGGACCAGTTCGCCGCCCCCGTCGCCCTCGTCGCCGCTGGTGGCGGCCTCGGTGCGGCGCAGCTCGTCCTCGGCCTGGTGATGCTCGGCAGCGGCGGCGGTGATGCGTCCGTCGATGCCCGCCAGGACCTGGCGGTCCTCGGCCTCCTGCGCGGCGAGTTCAGTCAGTCGTGCGCGCGCCGCTGTCGCGCGGTCCGCAGCGAGATCGCGTCCGCTCTGGGCGTGGCCCTTGGCGTCGGACGCCTCGCGGATGCGGCTCTCGAAGCCGAGCAATTGGACAT
>JBILDK010000125.1:0-7190 GCA_044352625.1 Planctomycetota bacterium | reverse complement strand
AACCTCACCGCTACCTGCACCGCCGCCCGCACCCTGCAATTCACCGTCGGGACGACCCAGGTCGTGGGCGGCGCCCTGACCCTGACCGGCGCCAGCGGGCAGTTGCTGAGCCTACAGAGCACCGCCAGCGGCAGCACCTGGAGCCTGACGCCCAACGGCACCCGGACCTGCAGCTACTTGTCGGTGCAGGATGGCATCAACACCGTCGTGGGCGCACCGGTCAATCCGCTCTACAGCACCAATGGCGGCAACAACACGGCGTGGTTCGGAACCAACCGGTACTGGTCACCGGCCCCCTTAGCGGCTGATCTCCTAGACACGCTCAGCGCCAGCCCGGCGGTGACCTATGCATTACATCGGATGCGGTCGGCCTACGCCGGGTCGGCGATCCGGGTGCGGCGCTCCTTGGACAACGCTGAACAGGATATCGGCTTCACTGTCGGTGGGGATCTCGATATCACGGCTCTGAGCTCCTTCGTCGGGGCGAACTCGGGGTACATTACCATCTGGTACGATCAAAGCGGTTTCAGCGGCCGGGATGCCATCCAGCCCGCCCCGGCGAACCAGCCGCGCATCGTCAACGCCGGCACCATCGATACCCAGAACGGGCGACCGGCGGTGACGTTCCTCGGTTCGCAAGGGATGCAGATGGGACTGACCACGCTGCAGGCAACCTCGGGCGGGACGGACATCACCATCAACGCGGTATTCCAAGCCAGCGACGGGGTGCATCAAAGTCTCGTGAATGCAGGCAGCAACGACATCAACATCCATGCACCCTGGATCACCGGCCAAACCATTTTCGATGCACCGCAGGCAGGGGCGCGCCTCAGTGGTGCTTTGACCTGGCCAACCTTGTCGGTGGGCACCTTTCGCCGCGCCGGTCCCCAGCAGGATGTCTGGCAGAATGGCATCAGCAAGCTGAGTAGCGCGGGCGGAAGCGGCACCGTAACCAGTGCGGTCATCTGGCTAGGTTCCCTGCCCGGCATAGCCTATCCCATGCAAGGCAGCATCGCCGAACTGACCATCTTCCCCAGCGGTCTGAATAGTTCAGATCGGCAGGCTCTAGAACTGGCCCAGTTGAGACATTTCGCCATTGATAATCCCTGGTCGAGTTCCGGCAGCTGGTCCTACACCTCGGGCGGCGCCGCCGGGGCGCCGGTACCCACGTCCAGCGATGCGGTGTTGTTCGATGCAGCCAGCGCGGGGGTCTGCACCCTCGACGTCGCCGGCAACGCTGCGTCGTTGACCATGGCCAGTGCGTATGCCGGAGCTCTCGCCTTCGGCACCAACTCCGTGACCGTTGCCGGCAACGCCGACCTGCGCAGCGGTGGGACTTTCACCGGCACCACCGGCGGCCTGGTCATGGGCGCCAACGGCACCCTGACGCCACCGGCCGCGACGACGATCCCGAACCTGACCGTGAGCGCCGGTACGACCACCCTGGCAAACAACGCCCTGCAGGTGACCGGCAATCTGACCATCAGCGGCGGCGCGACCCTGGCGAATGGCGGCGAAGACATCAGCGTCGCCGGAAACTGGGCCAACAGCGGGGGCTTCACCGCCAGTGATAATACGGTGACGTTTAATGGCGCTGGCGGATCCACCCAGGTCATCAGTGGCAATGCGACGTTCAATAACCTGACCGCCGCCTGCACCACGGCGCGGACCCTGCAATTCGCCCAGGGCAGTACGCAGATCGTCGGCGGGACGCTGACTCTGACGGGCGCTAGTGGACAAACGCTACGGTTGCGCAGTTCGACCACCGGCCAGACCTGGTCGCTGACCCCGAACGGGACGCGAACCTGTAGTTGGGTTGATGTGCAAGATGGCATCAACACCGTTGCCGCCGCGCCGATCAATCCGCTCTATGGCACCAACAGCGGCAATACCACGGCGTGGTTCGGCACCAGCCGCTACTGGGTTCGTGGGTATGACAGCTTGGCTACGCCCCTCGATGGGTTGACCGCCAGCCCGGCGGTGACCTATGCGCTGCACCGGATGCGGTCGGCTTATGCCGGGCCGGCGATCCGGGTGCGTCGTTCCCTGGACAACGCCGAGCAGGACATCGGCTTCACCGCCGGTGGGGATCTTGATACCACGGCTCTGAGCGCCTTCGTCGGGGCGAACTCGGGATTCGTCACCATTTGGTACGACCAGAGCGGTTTCACCGGCCGCGATGCGTTTCAGGCGACCCCGGCGAACCAGCCGCGCATCGTCAACGCCGGTACCATCGATACCCAGAACGGGCGGCCGGCAGTGGCGTTCCTCCGTGCGCAAGTCATGCAGATGGGACTGACCACGGTGCAGGCGACCACGGGCGGGACGGACATTACTATCAACGCGGTGTTCCGGGCCAACAACGGAATACCTCAATGTCTCGTTAATGCAGGTAATAGTAGCAATTATATCAACATCCATGCGCCCTGGAGCAGCAACGAAACCTATTTCGATGCACCTATGACCTCGGCACGCATCAATGGCGCCTTGACCTGGCCAACCCTGTCGGCGGGCACCTTCCGCCGCGCCGGTCCCCAGCGGGATGTCTGGCAGAATGGCATCAGCAAGCTGAGCAGCGCGGGCGGAAGCGGCACCGTAACCAGTGCGATCATCTGGCTAGGCTCCGATCCCAGCATGGTCTATCCCATGGCAGGCAGCATCGCCGAACTGACCATCTTCCCCAGCGGTCTGAGCACCGCGGATCGGCAGGTTTTGGAATTCACCCAGGCGGGTTACTACCAGATTCCAGGCATGGCTGGCAACTGGTCGAGTGCCGGCAGTTGGGCATACGTTTCGGGCGGTGCGGCCGGGGCACCGGTACCCGCCGTCAGCGATGCGGTGTTCATGGATGCCACCAGCGTGGGCACCTGCCAGCTCGATGTCGCCGCTAACGCTGCGTCGTTGACCATGGCCAGCGGCTACACCGGCACGCTCGCCTTCAGCACGAACACCCTGACCGTGGCGGGCAACGCCGATCTGCGCAGCGGGGGCGCATTCACGGGCTCGACCGGCAGCCTGGTGATGGGCGCGAGCGGCACCCTGACGCCACCGGTCGCGACGACGATCCCGAATCTGCGGGTCAGCGCCGGCACGACGACGCTGGCGACCAACGATCTCAGCTTGGCAGGCAACCTGACCATCAGCGGGGGTGTCCTGGACGCCAATGGGCGGAACCTCAGCGTCGCCGGCAACTGGGCCAACAGCGGAACATTCACCGCCAGCGGCAACACGGTGACGTTGAATGGTGCCGGTGGTTCGACCCAGGTGGTCAGCGGCAGCACGACGTTCAACAACCTCACCGCTACCTGCACCGCCGCCCGCACCCTGCAATTCACCGTCGGGACGACCCAGGTCGTGGGCGGCGCCCTGACCCTGACCGGCGCCAGCGGGCAGTTGCTGAGCCTGCAGAGCACCGCCAGCGGCAGCACCTGGAGCCTGACGCCCAACGGCACCCGGACCTGCAGCTACCTGTCGGTGCAGGATGGCATCAACACCGTCGCGGCCACACCGGTCAATCCGCTGTACAGCACCAATGGCGGCAACAACACGGCGTGGTTCGGAACCAACCGGTACTGGTCACCGGTCTTCGTGATGGTGGCCGATCCTTTGGACGCGCTCAGCGTCAGCCCGGCGGCAACCTATGCCCTGCGCCGGATGCGGTCGGCCTATGCCGGGTCGGCGATCCGGGTGCGGCGCTCCTTGGACAACGCTGAACAGGACATCGGCTTCACCGGCGGTGGGGATCTCGATACCACGGCCCTGAGCGCCTTCGTCGGGGTGAACTCAGGTTACGTCACCATCTGGTACGACCAGAGCGGTCTGGGCGGTCGGGACGCCTTCCAGGCGACCCCGGCGAACCAGCCGCGCATCGTCAACGCCGGCACCATCGACACCCAGAACGGGCGGCCGGCGGTGGCATTCCTCGGTTTGCAAGGCCTACAGACGGGGCTGACCACGCTGCAGGCGACCTCGGGCGGGACGGACATCACCATCAACGCGGTGTTCCTGGCCACCGGAGTGGCTCAGTTCCTCGTGGCTGCAGGTGTTAACCAGGATGTCAGCATCGCTGCGCCCTGGTACAACGTTACCTATTTCGATGCACCTATGAATGGGGCACGCCTCAGCGGTGCCTTGACCTGGCCAACCCTGTCGGTGGGCACTTTCCGCCGCGCTGGTCCCCAGCAGGACGTCTGGCAGAACGGCATCAGCAAACTGAGCGGCGCGGGCAGGAGCGGCACCGTGACCAGCCAGGTGTTCTGGCTGGGCAGCCAGGCCGACGGAAGCGGTCGCATGCTGGGCAGCATCGCTGAACTGACCATCTTCCCCAGCGGTTTGAGCACCGCGGATCGGCAGACGTTGGAGCTGGCTCAGTCGAAAACCTATGCCTGTATGAACTGGTCGGGCTCCGACAGCTGGGCCTACACCTCTGGCGGCGCCACCGGGGCGCCGGTGCCCACGTCCAGCGATGCGGTGTTGTTCGATGCCGCCAGCGTGGGGGCCTGCACCCTCGACGTAGTCGGCAATGCTGCGTCCTTGACCATGGCCAGCGGGTCTCTCGGATCTTTCGCCTTCGGCACCAACTCCCTGACCGTCGCCGGCAACGCCGACCTGCGCAGCGGCGGCACCTTCACCGGCTCGACCGGCGGCCTGGTGATGGGCGCGAGCGGCACGCTGACGCCACCGGTCGCGACGACGATCCCGAGCCTGACGGTGAGCACCGGCACGACGACGCTGGCGACCAACGATCTCAGCTTGGCGGGCAACCTGACCATCAGCAGTGGCATCCTGAACGCCAATGGGCGGAATCTCAACGTCGCCGGCAACTGGGCCAACAGCGGGACGTTCACCGCCGGGGCCGGCACGGTGACGTTGAACGGCAGCGGGGCCCAGGCCATCAGCGGCAGCACCACGTTCAACAACCTCACCGCCGCCTGCACCACGGCGCGGACGCTGACGTTCACGGCGGGCACCACCCAGACCGTGGCCGGGGCCCTGAGCCTCAATGGCATCGCCAACCAGCTCTTGAGCCTGCGCAGCAGCGCCGCGGCGGTGTGGAAGATCGACCCGCAGGGGACGCGGAGCTGTTCGTACCTGGACGTGCAGTGGGGCGAGAACCTGCGCAAGCCGGTAATCGGGCCGACCAATAGCACGGATTCGCTAAACAACACTTGGTGGTTCACCGAGGGCCTGAGCATCACCTGGGGCACAGGCACCACCGGGGCGGCGGCGGGAACCACTGGGGATCTGAATTGGAACTTGGGCAACCTCGTGCTTGGTCAACGGCGCACCACCCATGGGGCGGGGACGGATGCACGGGACTTCAGCGTGGCCAATGCGAGCGATGTGCGCATCAGGTTGACCGCCAGCGCAGCAACCGGTCCGGACTGGGGCCTGGCTGGGTCAGCGGGAGCGGAAGCCTGCGTAGTGGGCATCAATACCGATAATTCGGCGACCTATAGTTCGCTGCACGCCGGCGGGGTGCTGCTGAGCGGCGGGATGGCCCTCGGCGCAGAACAGGCCTTCGACCTGTCGTTCACCGCCCCGAGCAGCACAGCCCATCTCGGCGTGCCACAGACCATGACGGTGACGGTGACCGCGACCGCGGAGTGATCGTCAGCCGCGCAGGGCTCCGATCGAGACCTGTTGGGCCACCTTTGCCGCCAGGTTGAAGAAGGCCTTGGCCGAGCGGCTGTCGGGATGGGTGACCACCACCGGGGTGCCCTTGTCGCCGGCGAGGCGCACGCCGGGTTCGAGGGGCACGCGGCCGAGGAAGGGCAGGCCGAGGATGCTGGCTTCCTCTTCGGCGCCGCCGGTGCCGAAGATCGGCTCGACGTGGCCGCAGGCGGGGCACACGAATTCGCTCATGTTCTCGATGATGCCGAACATCGGCACGTTGACTTTCTCGAACATCGCCACCGAGCGGCGTACGTCTGCCAGAGCCACTGCCTGGGGGGTGCTGACCACCACCGCACCTGCCAGCTTGACGCTCTGCGCGAGGGTGAGCTGGATGTCGCCGGTGCCCGGCGGCAGATCCACCAGCAGGTAGTCGAGTTCGCCCCAGTTCACATCGGTGAGGAATTGTTTGAGTGCGCCCATGAGCATCGGGCCGCGCCAGGCCACCGGCTGGTCGCGGTCGATGAGGAAACCCATGCTCATGAGTTTGACCCCATGGACGACGGGAGGCTGGAGCCGTTTGTTTACGACCTGCGGCTGTTCGTGATAGCCAAACATGGTGGGAACCGAGGGGCCGTAGATATCGGCATCGAGCAGGCCGACCTTGGCCCCGCGCAGGCTCAGGGCACAAGCAAGGTTGGCGGCGACGGTGGACTTGCCCACGCCGCCCTTGCCACTGCCTACACCGACGATGTGGCGCACCTCGGGCATCTGTTCGCTCAGGTTCACGCCCTTGGGCACCTCGGCAGTGACCGTGAGCTCGGCCCGGGTGACACCGGGGACGGTCAGGGCGGCGGCCCGGCACTGGTCCTCAAGCTGCTGCTTCATCGGACAGGCGCTGGTGGTCAACACCAAGGTGAAGCGTGCGAGATCGCCGTCGACGGTTAGGTCGCGGACCATGTCGAGGGTGACCAGATCGCGATGCAGATCCGGATCTTGGACGGTGGCAAGGGCGCGGCGGAGGAGATCGATGCGGTCGGACATGGGACGCGGATGGTGGCAGGGAGGAGGGCGGAGCAATGTGGGATCACGCATCGTCAGCGGTCAGGGCTGGCATGACCCTAAAAAACGCAATGGACTCGGCCAAGGGGCATGAATCAGTCGTTGATGCGGAGCTATCGAACATGTTCCACGCTCACCCGCTGGGTGAGTTCGAAAAAAGGAACAGGATGGGGATGATGGGGAGGATGAAGCCGTCGAATGTCCCGGTGAATTCCATCCTTCCCATCCTCCCCATCCTGTTAACCCCGCCTGAAGTCTACGGTTCATTGCGTTGTTTAGGATGACCGCCGTGGTGCGGACGCCGGCGTCAGACGGCTGGAGCGCTGGGAACGGTGGCGAGCCGGGGCAGGGCGACGACCCAGGAGCGCCCATAGAGGCGGGTCTCGGCCGTGCCCAGGCCCCGGGGTGGCGGGGGCAGCTCCTGCCCGCGTTCGCCGCGGACCACCAGACGACCCTGCGGGCGCAGGGCGGCAGTGGCGAGGCGCAGCAGGTCCTCCAGCGCGGTGCGATCGTCA
>JBILDK010000124.1:0-7193 GCA_044352625.1 Planctomycetota bacterium | reverse complement strand
AAGCCGCCGGCCCCTGCGCCCTGATCCATACGGCGATTGCGTCTTGGCGGGCGGGGTCGGGTCATAACCTGCCCCCACCATGCCCAATCTCGCCATCATCGGTTCCGGCCCTGCCGGCTACACCGCCGCCATCTATGCCGCCCGCGCCAGCCTGGCGCCGATCCTGTTCACCGGCCGCCAGACCGGCGGCCAGCTCACCACGACCACCGAGGTCGAGAACTTCCCCGGCTTTCCCGAGGGCATCCAGGGCCCTGAGCTGATGACCCGCTTCGAGCAGCAGGCGGCCCGCTTCGGCACCGAGATCAAGCAGGGCTGCGAGATCACCAAGGTCCTCAAGACCGCGGGCGGCTTCACCATGACCTGGAACGACATGTACCAGGGCACCGAGGAGTCCGCCGAGTTCAAGGCGGTGATCATCGCCACCGGGGCCAGCGCCCGCTACCTGGGCCTGCCCGGCGAATCCGAGTTCTTCGTCGATGGACCGGGCCGCAAGCATGGTCTGACCGCCTGCGCCACCTGCGACGGGGCGTTCTACAAGAACGTCCCGGTGGCGGTGGTGGGCGGCGGCGACACCGCCTGCGAGGAAGCCATGTTCCTCACCCGCTTCGCGAGCAAGGTTTACCTCGTCCACCGCCGCGGCGAGTTGCGCGCGAGCAAGGTCATGGCCGCCCGCGCCCTGGCCAACCCCAAGATCACCCCGGTGTGGCATCAGACGCTGGGTGCGTACCACTGCGATGCGAAGAACAAGCTGACGGCAGTGACCCTGGTGGACCTGCGCACCCAGGCAGAGAGCCGACTGGAGGTCAACGGCGTCTTCATGGCCATCGGCCACACCCCCAACACCGGATTCCTGAACGGCACCGGGGTCAATGTGGACTCGGACGGCTACATCGATGTGGTCCACGGGTGCCAGACCAACATTGCCGGCCTGTTTGCCGCCGGTGACGTGCGCGATCGCCACTACCGCCAAGCGATCAGTGCCGCGGGCATGGGCTGCATGGCCGCCTTGGAAGCGGAACGGTACCTCGCGGCACTGTGAGCTGACGGCAGTCGGTGATCAGGATTTCGCGGGGGGGGATGGCCGCCCTTGTATACCCCCAGGGGGTGATTTAGGATCATCGGCGAACATCCCGCATGCCTATCGGTGACGACAACCAGCAATCGCCTTCAGAGGCACTGCCTCCGCTGCCTGGATTTGATTCGCAGGCGGCTCCGGCAGCACCGTCGTTGCGTCCCAGACCCCTGGTGATTGAAGCAGAGCCCATCAACGAGGCCACCGGCGCCCAGGTCTCGATCACCGACAGCACCACGGTACGCCCACCCGAGGATCCCTATCTCGGCCGCACCTATGGCGGCTACTGCCTAGAGACGCGCATCGGCCAGGGCGGCATGGGTACGGTCTATAAAGGTCGTCAGGTCAGCCTCGATCGGGTGGTGGCGGTCAAGATCCTCAACAAGGCGCTTTACGAGAACGCCGAGTTCATCAAACGCTTCGAGCGCGAAGCCAAGTCGATCGCGCGCATCAACCACGCCAACATCGTGGCGGTGTACGACTTTGGGCAACACGATGGCCTGTGGTACATGGTCAACGAGTTCATCGAGGGCTCCTCCCTCGCCCGGCTCATCGGCGAGCGCATGGTGGTGCCCCTGGCCGAGTGCTCGCTGCTCATGATCGACTGCCTGGCGGGGCTCGCCCACGTTGGTCGCATGGACATCGTGCACCGTGACATCAAGCCCGACAATATCCTGCTGACGCGGGATAATATCGCCAAGATCGCGGATTTCGGCCTTGCCAAGAACGTCAGCAACCAGGAGGAGCATACCGACCTCACCGCCGTGGGCCTGGCCATGGGCACGCCGGCCTACATGTCGCCCGAGCAATGCATGGGGCGCAAGCTCGACCATCGCAGCGACCAGTACGCCATGGGCGTCACCGCCTATTTCGCGCTCACCGGGGCCAAGCCCTTCACCGGACAGTCCTCGTTCGAGATCATGACGCGGCAACGCGAGCTGGTGCCGCCGCTGCCGCATGTGCTCAATCCCAGCTTGCCGGCCGCCTGTAGCGACGTGGTCATGCGCATGCTGGCCAAGGACCCCGCCGACCGCTTCCTGGACAGCGAGCAATGCCGTTTGGCGTGGATTGAACTGGCCGCCAGCCTGGGAGTCGGCCCCGGGGCGGTGATGCGCTCGGGCGAGATCGACGTGGGCGCGCGGCCACGCTCGAACCGCTACAAGACCCCGGTTGATGCGCTGCCCGTGATCCAGCCCCAGGTTCTTGCCACGCCCAGCCCGTCGCCGCCGACGGAACCGCCCGTACGTCCAGCGGAATCCGTTCCCGGCCCGCGCGCCAGCGGCGAATACCGCATGCCCACGGCCCCTGGCGACCCGTCCAACCGCAGCGGGCGACTGACGCCTGCGGTGTCGGCTGATGGCGGCGAGGGGAAGGCCCCGTCGGAGCGCATGCTCCGCAATCAGGCCAGCGAGGCCATCACCTGTCCGCGCTGCGGTCACCTCAATCGCGCCGGCAGCAAGGCCTGTGGGCGCTGTGGCACGGTGCTGGCCGGAACCGGTACGGCAATCTCGCCGCGCGCCCAGGAGGCCCAAGCCGACCGCCTGTTCAGCCGTGGGCGGCACAAGGAGGCAGCCGGGATCTATGCCCAGCTCGCTGACCAGGAGCAGGACCGCCGTCAAAAGAGCGTACTGCGCGCCAAGGAACGCGAGGCCCGTCGCGCCGACCAGGAACGACAGATCGGCGACCTGCAGAACCGCTCCAATCTCCTCGCCGAACGTGGCGACATCACCGGCGCCATCGAGCTGCTCGAACAGGCCCGCGGCCTGGGCGATCCTACCAGCAGTGCCGGGGCCGCCGCAGACCGTACCCTTGATGGCGCCATCGCCGTGCTGCGCAGCCGCCTCAACCGCCAGCACGGTCGGCGCTGGGCGCTGGTCGGCCTCGCCGTCGCGCTGGTGATCCTGGCCGCACTGATCGGCTGGTTCGCCCTGCGCTCGCCTGCCGCCCAGCCGGTGACGCCGACGCCCCGGGCCGCGTCATGAGCGGCCCCGCCTGCCCCCGCTGCCAGACTGCCTTTACTGGATCCGCAACGCTGGGGGCTTGGGTCACCTGTGCCAACTGCCATTACCGCTGGCTGCCCCCACCTGAGGAGATTCGCCGTCTCCGCAACGGGGGCGGTGGGGGCAGTGATGAGTACCTGCCGGACGAGCCGGGCACCGAGGCGCGCAAGCACGCGCCAGCCGCCCTGACCCAGCGGGTTGAACCCGATGGGCGCCCGACCATGGCAAAGGCCAGTGCCTCCGACCGGCAACGGATCGCGCAACCGGTACCTGCCCCCCGCCCCCCACCCCCTGGTCCGCGCAGCGAACCGGCCCTGCCCGCCAGCACGACCACGCTCGATTCCGGGCTGTTCGACCGGCTTGAAGAAGAAGCCCAGGCCAACCGGTCGCACCTGCGTACCCTGCCTGAGATCAGCTTTGGCCCCCAGGGCGAGGCTGACGTCCAGCCGCACAGCGATCACAGCTCCAAAACCGCCTGCCCGGTGTGTGGCCACTCCTTCAACCCTGGCGGCAGCGGCGACCACCGCCACCGCTGCCCGCAGTGCCAGACCGCCTTCGACGATACCAGTGGCCGGCTGTCGCCCAGCGATCCCGGCTCGCGCGATCCGCTCATCGGCCAGACCCTGCGCGGCTGTCTGATCGACCGCAAGCTGGGCGAAGGTGGCATGGGCTCGGTGTATCACGCCAAGCAGCTCTCGCTTGATCGTGAAGTGGCGATCAAGGTCCTGCCTCCGGAACTGGCGCGCAACAAGAACTTCATCCAGCGCTTTGAGCGTGAGGCCAAGAGCTTGGCGCGCATCAACCACGCCAACATCCTGCATATTTATGATTTCGGGGATGATCCTGAGCTGAACCTCTACTTCATGATCATCGAGTTCGTCGATGGACTTGACCTCGGCGAAGTGATCAACCGCCGCGGCGTCCTCGGCGAGGTCGAGACCCTGGACCTGCTGCGCCAAGCGCTGACCGGACTCGAGCAGGCAGCTGAAAAGGGCGTGGTCCATCGCGATATCAAGCCGGACAACCTGATGGTCGATCGCGAGGGCGGGATCAAGGTCAGCGATTTCGGCCTAGCCAAGGCTGAATCCGCGAACACCGGAGTAACCGCGGTCGGCGTGCGCGTCGGCACCCCCGCCTTCATGAGCCCCGAGCAGTGCGACGGGATCGAGGTCGATTTCCGCAGCGACGTCTACAACCTCGGCGCCACTGGATATCTCTGTCTCACCGGCCGCCTACCCTTCGATGGCGAAACCCCGTTTGCCATCATGCTCAAGCACAAGACCGAGCTGGTGACACCATTGCGCGAGGTCGATCCGAGCCTTGATCGCGATGTCGACCGGCTGATCTGCCGCATGCTCGCCAAACGGCCTGAGGACCGTTGCGGCAGCCTGCGTGCCCTGGTCGAAGACATTGAAGCATTGGAGATTCGTCTCGCCGGTACCGACTCGATCCTGCGTCGCTCCCAGGGCCCGTTTCGCGCTTTGGTGAATCCCCAGACCGTGGCCGGCACCGGCACCTGTGCGGACGAGAACGGGGTCTCGGCCCGGCGCCGGGCTGCCGAGGCTCAAGCCGCCAAGATCGAGGTCGCCGAGCCGGCGCCAGCGCCTTCCGCCGAGTTGTTCCGCCTGGTCGAGGACCAGGCTGTCCAGCGACCACCAACGCTGCCGGCCACCAGCGCTCCTGCTCCCGCCGAGCCGCCACGGCGTGGCATCTCTGGCCGCAATTCCTCGCTCCTGCCCGGGGCCATGGCGGTCAGCGGCAGCCGACCTGGCAGCCGCCGCCTTGAAGTTGAGCTCGACCGCGCCCGCGCCCGCGGCCGACGCAGCGAGGTTAATGCCATCGCCGCCAACGGTGACCGGCTCGCCGCTCAGGGTGCCTTGAGCGCTGCCGCCGCCGAATGGGATCGCGCCTGCCTCATGACTCAGGCTGAGGACGAGATTGCCGAGCTGCGCAGCAAAGCGCGCGCGGCGCGGCGGCGACAACGTCTGCGCACGCTGGTGCGGACGGTGGTGTGGACGGTGCTCCCCGCGGCCTTTGTCGGATGCGTGGTGTTCGCTGCCACACCCTATGCCCACGGCTTGGTCGCCAACGTGCGACTGAACGCCCTGCTCGACGCGCCTGCCCCCGATCGTCGGGTCCAGGTCGCTGCACTCCGCACCCTTGCCAGTACCGAAAGCGAGCCCTGGGCGTGGTATGTCGCGACCTTCCGACGCGGCTATGGCGTTCCCGCCGCCGATCGTGCCCTGGTCATCGCACTGGAGCTTGAGCGGCGACCGGCTCCGACACCCCGTGTCGTCATCCCGCCCGCGCCAGCGACGAGTGACCTGCTTGCCCTCGAACGCTTGGCAGCGGATCCGACCGTACCCTGGTCGGCGGTGGTCCTGCGCGCCGATGCCCTGGTGAAGGCCGGGGCCGGGGCCCGTGCCAGCGCCATTTCGCAACAGGCGGCCACGTTTCTTGCAGCGGCCCGGGCCGCTGCAGCGGCCATCGCCACCGAGCGTACCGCGGGACGCCACGCCGCCGCCCTCGAGCGCGCCGCCGCCTTCCCCGCCGCCCATCCGCGATGTGATGAGGTCGAGCTGCCCCTGCCCGGCCGCATCCTGGTGGATGCCGCGGGAAACCAGACCCCTGACCTGCGCATCCTGGTGGATGGCGTGGCCCTGACGGGTACCGAGACCGACCGTCGCTTCTGCCGTGATCCCCGTCGCGAGGTCGTGATCGAGGTCACCGCGACCGGTTACCTCCCGGCGCGTATCCATATTCCGTCCGGAGGCGAATCCAGCGAACGCCGCTCCATCGCGTTGCTGCGCCTCGCGCCGCGCTGGTCGCGTCAGCTCACCGCAGCAATGTCCTCGCCCTGGGGCGTCCGTCTGGCGCTGGTCGGTGACCGCGTTGCGGCCCTCCACCGCGACGGCTGCATCCTGTTCCGTGCTGCCGATGGCGCCGCCCTGGCCCAGACCGACCGGGTGCCTGGAGGGCCCGGCTTTGCCAACCTGTGGCAGGTCCGGGGCGATCGCATCGTCACTGGTAGCGACGACGGTCTGATCCAATTGCTCGATCCCGCCACCCTGGCCACCGACCTCGTGCTGATGCGCGGCCGGCAAGAGGTCCAGGCCTGGCTTGAATTCGAGATGACCTACCAATCCGGCCGACGACTCGGCATTGCGGTCACCGATGTTGCCGGAGCCAAGCAAGTTGTCGCCGCCGACGCCGGGCGCGAGATCTGGCGCTATTCCCAGGTCAAAGGCCAGCAGCCGGCCTGGTTGTCGCGTCACGATGATCGCCTATTGGTGATCGACGACAGCCGCCTCCACCTGATCGAAGAGGACGGCAGCGGGGCCCAGCCCATCGCCCTGCCCGCGCCGCGCATCGGTCCGGTGGTTGAATGCCGGGCCCTGGGGGCGCTGCTCGTGCCCACCACCACCGGCGTGTTCGCCATCCGCCTCGGTAACCGCCAAGACCCGGTGCGTCTGCTGGCCGACAAGGCCCTGGCAGCCGCTGGTCCTGGACTGGTCGGGGTTGCCGACGACCAGGTCATGATCGCTGGGCTGGATCGAGAAGCCCATCTGTTGAGCGTGGTGCGGGGCAGCCTTGAACCCCGTTGGAAGCACAGCGGCGACCGCCAATTCAGCGCTCCTCCGGTACTCGCTGACGGCTTCGCCATCACGGTCGATGAGCTGGTAACCGTGTTCCGGCGCAACGATGGCCAAGTGTTGCGCCGTATTGCCACCGGCGCCCCACCCGCAGGCCAACCGCTGGTCATCGGCCACCAGGTGATCATCGCTGACCGCGCCGGAACCGTGGCAGCCTATAGTCTGGTGGAGCGCTGATCCGGGGACGGATGACGGCCATGCAGGGCCCGGCTCTGGCCCGCCCGGGCCGACCACCTAGGCTATTCCGTGCATGACCGAACTCGCAGAACCATCGTCACTAGCCGACGCCGATGCCTACAAGTATGGCTTCTCGACCGCGGTTGAGGGGGTCGCCTTCGGCCGCGGCCTGACCGAGGACGTGGTCCGGGCCATCAGCACGGCGCGCAACGAACCGGCCTTCCTGCTCGAATTCAGGCTCAAGGCTTTTCGCATTTTCAAGACCATGTCCGAACCGACGTGGGCCAAGGT
>JBILDK010000123.1:0-7204 GCA_044352625.1 Planctomycetota bacterium | reverse complement strand
CATCGCGTCGGCGTCGGCACGTTGGTCGGGTGCGAAGCCCGACAGCACGAATCCCACCTGATCAGCCCCGGGCGGCAGCGGGCCCATGCCCAGGCGCACACGCGCATACCCGTCACCCAGCCGGGCCTGGATGTCTTTCAAGCCATTGTGTCCGCCGGAGCTGCCCCCGGGGCGCAGGCGCAGGTCGCCCAGGTTCAGGGCGAGGTCGTCCACCACCACCAGCAGGTCGGACAGCGGGATCTTGTAGAACGCCAGCACGGCCTGGGCGCACTGGCCGCTGAGATTGACGTAGGTTTGGGGTTTGAGCAGCAGCGCCTTGCCGCCACCGAGTTCGGCGGGCAGCAGCCATTCTGTGCACAGCGCGTCAAAGCGCCGGCTCCAGGGCCCCAGGCCGTGGGCCTGATGCAGGTGATCGAGCACTGCGAAACCCAGATTATGGCGGGTGCCTTCGTAGTTTTTTCCGGGATTGCCGATGCCAAGGATGACGCGCAGCATGGTTCAGGTCCCAGCGGCGCGTTCTGCCCAGCGACGCAGACGCGGGATCAGGACCTCTTCGCCCAGGATTCGGACACAGGCCGCCACCGGTACTGCCAGCAGCATGCCGTACAGGCCCATCAAGCTGCCGCCGGCGATCACCGCCACCATGATCGCCACTGGGTGCAGGTCGGTGGCCTTGCCCTGGATCAACGGAGTGAGCACGTAGTCCTCGGTGGATTGGGTGATGAAATTGACCAGCGCCGGGAACAACAGGACCTTCCACCACACGATTTGAGCCACGCCGTCCGCCCCGGCGGTCAGGTACCAACTGGAAGCGGGATCGGTGGCGCCAAGCAGCGGTACCGCGAGCAACAGCCAGGCCAGGGGCAAGCCAATAGCAGCGAGGTAGGGTACCACGCTGGCCACGCCGATGGCCAAGCCGAGCAGCAGGCCGTAGGGCACGCCGCACAGGGTCCAGCCGATGGCGTACATCACCCCGACCATGGCGGCGATGGTGAGGCGGCCGCGCACGAAGGATGACACCACCCGATCCAGCCGTCCGACCAGGTGCAGTGTGCGCGGACGACGGGCCGCGGGAATGAGATCGTGCAAGGCGGTCACCACCCGTGGCCAATTGGAGCTAAAGCTCACAAAGGCAAAGGCCCCAACCCCCAGACCGATGCCGATTTGTGCCAGATTACCCAGGAATCCTGCGGCGGCGCTGGCCAAGGTCGCCCCGGCCTCACGTATCCGTTCCAGCCAGTCCCCGGACTCGGCGGGTTGAGGATGAGCCAGTTCTTCGCGCACGACGGCGCGGACGCGTGCCTCGTCGAGGGAGTTGGAGGCGGGGGGATCGCCTGTGCTCCCAGTGCTCGGCCCAGGCTCTAACGTGGCGGTGGAGGTCGGCCTGGTCAGATTGGCCAGGGGGGCGAGGTGTTCGCGCAGCCACGCGGGGCGCTCGGCCTGCTGAGACCAAGCGCTGAGCGTGCGCGCGTGGCGGGGAATGTCCTGGGCCAAGCCAACGGTTTGGCGCACCAGGGGTGGAACGGTGAGAATCACCACCAGGGCGAGGACGGCGAGCGCCGAGCCGATCACTGCCACCAGGGCCCCGCGTCGCCCTAGGCGAGGCATCTGCCGTTGCAGCCAGGCGAGCAGCGGTTCAATCAGGTAGGCCAGGCCGAGGGCGGCGAGCAGTGGGACGGTGACGAGGCTGAGCTTATAGCCCAGCCACACCGTGCCAATGAGCGCGGTGAGGGCGGCGGCGTCGCGCACCCACTGGAATTCCCACAAGTGGCGCTGTTCGGGCGGGAGGTCGGTCATGGCGAGGCCAGGAGCGGCAGCGCGCGCTGCAGAAAGGCGAGTTGGACGCCGTGGATCAGTCGCGTCTGAACCGCGTCGACGGTGAGCAGCACCAAGCGCAGATCTTCGGAGTCCTCGGGGGCTGCGGCACCCGGAAAGGGGTCCACCGGCACGGCGAAACCGGTGGCGCGATTGGTTGAGCGCGCGGGTTCGGGCCACAGGGTGCCCAGCGGCACCAACGGCCCGCAGGCGCGGTACCCGGTTTCCTCGGTCAGTTCGCGCAGCGCCGCGGCTGCGGGTTCCTCCTCGGCATCGATGTTGCCAGCAGGCAGTTCCAGGCACACCTGCTGGGCGGCATGGCGGTATTGTTCGACACATACCACGCGGCCATCCGGCAACCACGGCACCAGACATACCCAGTGCCAGCCTTCGACCACATAGAACGGATCAAGCAGCGTGCCGCGATTGGTACGCACGCGGTCGGCGTGGACACGGATCCAGCGATCGGCGAGGATGGTGCGCCGCGCTTCGACCTGCCACGGCGCTGGCATGGGCATGGTCACTCGCCGCGGAACAGGCGGTCGGCAAAACGCTGGTCGAGGCCGCCGCTGGCCTTCACCGCCGCCGCGGTGGCGGAGATGTCGTAGTTCAGCCGCCGCCAGTACACCGCCTCGCCCGAGAATAGCGCATAGCAGGCGCGCGGGTCGCGGTCGCGTGGTTGGCCCACACTGCCGATGTTGATCAGGTAGCGACCGTCCGAGACGATAAATCCGTCAGGCAGCTCGTTGGCTGGCAGAAAGCAGTGATCCGCGGTGAACACTCCGGGCCGATGGGTGTGGCCGACAAAGCACAGGCGCGGGAAGCCTGCAAAGATTTCGGCCATCTTGCCATTATCGGAGCCTTCCCACAGGTCACTTTCCAGCACGTATTCCATCACCGGGTCGCGTGGGCTGCCGTGGACCAACAGCACGTCGCTCAACTCGTGGCGGATGGGCAGCGAGGAGATCAACTCAAGCAGCGCCTTGCGCCGGGGCGCGGGCGACACCTGTTGAAATTGTTCCCTCGTCCAGTCGATCGCGCGTTTGGCTGCTGCATGGAAACCGTAGGCCCCGTTGATCAGGGCATGCTCATGGTTGCCCATGAGGATGAGTTTGCAGCGCTCGGCCACCAGTTCGAGGCATTCCACCGGCTGCGGGCCATAGCCCACCACATCGCCCAGGCAGATGACCCGGTCCACCGTGCCGAGGGCATCGATGTCGGCGAGGACGGCGTGCAGTGCGGCAAGGTTGCCGTGGATGTCAGAGATAAAGGCGATCACGATCCATCCATGCTACGCTGGACTGCGGCCGTGCCAGTGGCCGGCGGCAGGCGCGATGCGGTGGCCCGTCGCCACACCGAGGTGATGTCCCCGCTGGTGGGATCCGCCTCGCCGATGGCGGTGCGCCACAGGTCGGCAGTGGCACGGGCCACGACCGCGGCGTCAAAGCGATCGCGCACCAGGCGGCGTCCGGCAGCCCCGAACACGCGACGCAGGCTCGGATCAGCGTAGCGTTCAAGGGCCTGGTCGAGGGCGGTGGGATCAGCCGGATCGATCAGCAGCGCGACCTCATCGGCGGGTAGCCATTCTGCTACCGGTCCAGCGGCGCTGCCCAGCACCGGCCGGCCGTGGGCCAGGGCTACCAGCAGGGGCCAGGGATGCGGGTCCGGGGCAAGTTCGGCGAACACGTCGCAACTGTCCAGGAATTCCCCCAGCGGCGTGCCGGCAGCAGCCACGGCGATTTCAACCGCGTCACCATGGCGCTGGGCGAGTTGCGCGAGGTCTTCGCGGTCAGCTTCGGGTGTCGCAGGGTCGGGCAGCAGGCGCACGCGCAGCGCGGTACCGGCCACGCTGCGGCGCACAACCGCAGTCAGCAGGCGGTCAAGGTGCCGGCCGCGCAGGTGTGGCCCGCAGGCGCCGAGGGTGAATGCCCCGCTGGAAACCAAGGCCCGACTGGGGCCCTGTGGGGTGAGGCCGCAGGGGATCACGGTCACGCGGTCGCGGAGCAGGCCGAGCCCGGAGATGAGTTGCGCCCGATGATGCTCGGCTGGAACCACAGTGCAGGTCAGCCGGGGGTCGCGCAGTCGGCGAAGCAGGGCCGTGTCATAGTGTCCGTTCATCACGGCGGTCACCGGCAGGGCCAGACGCCGGCCGACCTCCATGGCGGGACCGAGCAGTTCGGGATGGTGGACGTGGATGAGGTCTGGCATCCACGCCGCCACCGCGCGCGTGGTGCGCTGGCGACCACCGAGCAGCCAACGCCAACCGCTGGAGGGCAGTGAAACCACCGGAAAAAAGGCTGTCTCAACGCCGGCTGGGAGAAGCAGCGCCGCCTCGTGGCCAACGCAGGCGCACGCCGCGGCGAGAGCGCGGAACGCCTCCCACTCCGCCCCGCGCACTGCCACCAGGGCATGCAGCACGCGTAGCGGGATCATGGCCGATCAAGGTCGGGAAGGTGGTCGAGCTCGGGGTCGATGGGCCCGCCTGGGATGACATGGCGGCCGTCAGCCCAGGCGCCAAGGTCGCGGACCCGGCAGCGCGGCGAACAGAACGGAAAAGCGGCGGGCAGGGACGCATCCGGCAGCGGAACCGCGGCACCGCAGGTCGGGCAGGCGAGGCTCATCCGGGGTTCAGGTCCAGCCACTTGCCGAGGTTCAGGTCGGCCCCGGAGGTATGATGGTAGTACCACTGTTTGAGGAACTCGTCAAAGGCCGTGACCGCGTCCTCGCCGAGCAGCCAACGCTCCATGACCTCATCAACGGTGGTCAGCATGCGCATATGGTAGGCGCGGTGCGATTCGTATTCGGGGTACGCACGCTCGCGCATAAGCGTGTTTTCGAAACGAAAATGGTCGGTGAGCACATGCACCAAGTCGGTAATGAAGCGCTCCGAATTCGTGTCGCCAGCTTGGAAACGACCGTGGAGGGTGGTGTAGGCCTTGGCCATCAGATCGAAGAGCACGCGATGCTGCGCGTCGATGTTCTCGTGGCCGACGGTGAAACGCGGATCCCAGGCGATGACAGTCATGGCGGAACGGTAACGGGTGCAGCGAGGGTGTCGAGCGCGTGCCAGCTTCGGCTGATTGCGTGCCCCGATCCCCGGCAGAGGGTCCGCACATGATCCCTATTTTTGATCCTAAGGCCACCGGCATACCGGCCCTCCGCTATATTGTGGCGGTGGCGGACCATCGGCACTTCGGCCACGCCGCCGCCGCCTGCCATGTCGCGCAACCGACCCTCTCGGCGTTGGTCGCCCAGTGGGAACGGCGCCTGGGTTGCATCGTGTTCGAACGCGATCCCAAGGGTGTTCGGCTAACTCCGCGGGGCGAACGGGTGGTCGCCGCCGCCCGGGCCGCCCTGACGGCGGTGGCCGCGGTGGAGGTCGCCGCCACCAGCGGCGCCGCTCCGTTCTATGGCCCGGTGCGTCTTGGTGTCATCCCCACCGTGGGTCCGTACGCCCTGCCCTTTGTCGCACCTGCGCTGCGTCGGGCTTTTCCGGGACTTAACCTGCCGATCCGCGAAGGCACCACCGCGGCCTTGCTTGCCGATCTCGATGCGGGGCGCCTCGACGTAGCCTTGCTCGCGCTGCTGCCGGGCCTGACCGAGCGCGGTGCGGTGATGGCGCTCTACACAGAACCCTTCGTCGCCGCTCTACCGCGAAACCATGACCTCGCAGACCACGAGATCGTGGACGCCACCGCCTTGGCTGGCGCCGGTCTGCTGCTACTTGATGAGGGCCACTGTCTACGCGATCAGGCCCTCGCCGTCTGCCAACAGCGATCCGATAGCGCAGCCGGCGCCGACTTCCGCGCCACCAGCCTCGAAACCTTGCGGCAGATCGTGGCCGCTGGCGGCGGAGTCACGCTGCTACCTGCCCTCGCGGTCGGCGACGAGGACCGCCGCCTGGTGTTGCGACCGCTGCGCGACGAGCCAAGCCGCACCATCGGTCTGATGTGGCGCGGCCAGGATCCTCGGGCCGACGCGTATCGCAGCCTTGGGGATGCGATACGACGTTCGTTGCCTAAAGGCCGGGTGCAGCGGGCATAAATTTACGCGCGCATGCGATCTTCGAACGCGGCCAGCGCGGTCTTGGCCCCATCGCCCATGGCGATGATGATTTGCTTATACGGCAAATTGGCCACATCGCCCGCGGCGTAGATCCCAGGGCGCGAGGTCCGTCCGCGACCGTCCACGACGATCTCGCCAGCTTTGTTGACCTCGACCAGATCGCGAATGAAGCCGCTGTTGGGGGCCAGGCCGATCTGCACGAACACCCCATCCAGCTCAACCGTGCGTGCTTCTTTGCTGGGCCGATCCTCGTAGCGCAGGGCACTCACCGCGGTGCCATCACCAACCACGGCCGTGGTGCGCGCATGGGTGATCACCGTGGCGTTGGGCAGCGAGGCCAGCTTGCGCTGCAGCACCGCGTCAGCGCGCAGCGTCTCGCCAAACTCCAACAACGTAACGTGGCTGCAGATTCCAGCGAGATCGATGGCGGCCTCGACCCCCGAATTGCCGCCGCCCACCACGGCTACGCGCTTGCCCTTATAAAATGGACCTTCGCAATGCGGACAGAACGCCACGCCCCGACCCAGGTGCTGCTGCTCGCCCGGAACCCCCAGCTCGCGCCACTTGGCACCGCTGGCGACGATCAATTGCGGCGCCACCACCTGCTCGCCACCTTTTAGGTGCACGGTGCGCGCGTCGCCATCGCTGACCCGCTCCACCATCCGGTTGTCCAGCACGCGAACCCCCGACGCCATCAGATGCGCACGCATGTCTGCGGCCAACTTGGGACCTTCGGTGTAGGGGACGGAAATCAGATTTTCGATGCCCAAGGTGTCCTGCACCTGGCCGCCGATGCGTCCCGCCACCAGGGCCACCGAGAGGCCTTTGCGAGCGGCGTAAATCGCCGCAGCGGCCCCCGCCGGTCCGCCACCAATCACGATCATATCGGCCTGATGTACCGTGGCCGGCTGGTCCTGAACGGTGCGCCCCACACGTTCTTCAAGCAGGTCAAGCAAGCCAGCAAGGTCAGCCTTGCCCACATGCAACAGCTGGTCGCCAGCAAACACCGCCGGAACCCCCTGCAGGGCCAGGCGACTGACCTCGTCCTGAGCCACGGCACCATCCCACATTTCATGCTGGAAATCGTCGTGAACCAGGGCCATGAGGTTCAGCGCTTGGACCACATCAGGGCAGTTGGTGCATTCCAGGCTGACAAACGTGCGCAATCGCAGGGGGCCGCGCAGCGCGCGAATGCGGGCGATTATGCCGGCGTCGGGGAGACGACCTTTACCATCGGCATTCAGCACCGCGAGAACGAGTGAGGAGAATTCATGACCGCCGGGAACGCCGCGAAAGACCACGCCTGCGGGTGCTCCGTTGCGCA